>JBBAFS010000069.1:0-8718 GCA_041655255.1 Sphaerochaetaceae bacterium | reverse complement strand
ATAGGGTGATCAATTGCTCTTCCTTGTAGGAAGTTTAAACTCCACTCTAAGATGGGGGAGTGTGCAGTATGACGATTAGCTAACGAGCGAAATGATTCATCTAACTCAATTGAGTGAGCCCATCTGTACAATTGTCCACCTACTGCTTTATCTAAAATATCTCGGAGGCGGGTAGCACAGTTCTCAATATAGGGGTGATACAAGTAGGTATTATATTCAGGTTGCACGTTATCATGTAAAAGAGTCATTATTTCATATTTTGTAGCACGAGAGAGTTGTAACTCAAGTTCTCGCACATCCCGATTCTCGCTTATTGCCATTGCGATACGTGCATCATAACTCGTTGCCCATATTTCATACTCTAATCTTCCTAGTAAAAAGTTGGTGTAATAACCCTCATCGAAGCTAAAAATACCGTAATCGTACATAATACTTTGATCGATGTTTTTATCATGTACTACTAAAGAAGAGTGACCAAACCACACATAAGGGGGATCATCAGGGCCTAAGGTCACCACACTGAGACTCACATTCTCTAAGTAGTGCTCCATTGCTTCGTCTATCGGGGTATTAAAATCATAGAAAGAGAGAAACTGCTCACTTGCTAAAGGGTCATCAAACATCGGCTCTAACATCAAAGATGCTGAATAGAGGGAACTGAGTGCTAAGACGATGATGATGCACATTGTTAAGAGCTTTTTTCTCATGGGCGTATCATATCACATCTTAGATGAAAAATAACACTCATACATTGAGGTAACATGCACTTCTCTAAAGACAAAAGAGGGAATATGCTGATACAATAGAATCAATAAAAATAAAGAACCTCCACCCTCTACGTAGTGGTAAGGAAGCAGTATGAAACCAATAGTTGGAATAAACCTCCCTCCTGTTAAAACCCCTGAGCAATTAAGATCGTATCTTAACCAATTTCAACAAGATGGCTTTGATCTTGTCGAATTCAGTGTCGATGCATTTCCACTTCTTATCGGTGGAGAGATCTGTCGCCCTTGGATGGATATCGTCCTTAAAGAGTTACAGCAACACCCATTGTCGTACTCGGTACATATCGGTCGAGGAGTCGATTTACGTAACAGCGATTGGGCATTACACTACAAAGCTCTTCTCTCTTCAATTAATATCGCTAGTGAAGTGGGATCAAACATCTTAGTACTTCATTATGAAGAGCAATCAAAGAACAGCATCATTGAAAAACAATTTACCCAAAGCCACGAAAAAGCTGCCAAGTATGCTGAATCAAAAGGGGTTGTCTTAGCTATTGAGAATATTGAAGTTGAAGTGGTGAAACCGGTCGTTGATCTTGTAAAGAGCATTGATCATGACTATCTAAAAATGACATTCGACACTGGTCACGCTTTTTTAGCATCTCGTTATTATGGATTCGACTTTTTTGAAGCACTAAAAAGTGTTTTACCCTTTTTGGCACATATCCACTTAAGTGATAACCTCGGTATTTTTGAAGAGTTGAGAATCACAAATCGAGGAGCTTACGACTTTTTAGAGATGGGCTACAGACGCACCTTTGGACGAGGAGATATCCATCTTCCCCCTTATTACGGTGCAATAGATTATGATCACATCTTTAGGATGCTCAAAGGATACGAAGGGGCGTATGTGTGTGAGTACACGGCTCAAGATTTCATCCCTCTTAATAAATCGATTCAACACACCGTCCGCTCTCGCATCATAAAAGAACAATCTCTTTAGGGATAGATTGTGAACCTAGAGAGTGCATGAGTTTGGTAAACAAGTACGGGTAGGCACTCTCATACCACCTAATACCAATCTCCTTCAGATAAGCTAAGGTGGGAGAGTGAAGTTCTGGAAAAACTCGGATTTGTAGATCGACGTTATAATCTTGAGTGCTCTTAAGTGCATGATGTAAAAAAGAGGAATCTAAACTGAGGGCTAATGTTTTGCCTCGTAATTCACTGTAGAGGTGAAACTGAATTTGCGACACTCCTTCAAAGTGTTCACTCTCTAAACGGGTGTAGCGTGAAATAATCTCTTGTGTAGTGCCTTCACACCACGTCATGGTCTTATAACCTTCACACAAGCGGAGAAATTCGATGCTGTGGTGAACCATTATGATACGATTATGTACCTTGTAGGCGACAAACATCTTTTTAAGAGTATCAACATCTCCCTCTTTGAGATCAACGTAGAGCCACCTTTTTTCATTTTTTGCCATCTCTTGTAACACACCTTCAAAGCGTGCAATAGGTGTTTTAGGATAATGGGGAGAACTTATATCACACTTTAGTAGTTCATCATACCTCAAAGAACTTATCTCACACTCTCCTTTAAGGGGGTGGATGAGTGATGAATCGTGGTGACATACATATACGTTATCTTTACTTATTCGAACATCGACTTCAGGAATTGCTTCAATGTACTTCCAAGCATCAAGGATTGCCTCTAATGAGTTTTCAGCAAAATGTTCAATGCCACCTCGGTGTGCTTGAAAATAGAACATATACACAACGAGCCGGGTAGAAACCCGGCTCTTACTCTCCTATTTAGTCATTAACACGTGTTTCACAAATTCACTGATCATGAAGTCTTTATAGGGAGCGGGGAACCATGCAATAGCATTGTTTGTTCGATCTGCTTCGGTTAACAGTGTTCCAGATAATGGAACGTCAGTACGAGCAGGGTAGGCTCCCACCATGTTAAACTTCTTCTCTTGTTGTGCTTTTGACCCTAAGTGGTGAATAAAGACCAAGCCTGCAGCTTTGTTTTTAGCATTTTTAAGGACACCTAACGTATCTCCGCCTCCTGCTGCTCCCATCTCTGGGATATACATTTTAGCTCGGGTGAAAATATTTCCATGGTTCATCATCTCTTGAACGTTATCATCCCATGCATAGGTCATCGACATCTGACCGTCATTAATTTTAATAATTGAGTCGTTGTTACTGACGGTGAAGGTGAGTTTATCTTTACGATCATTAAACCATTTCCACACCAGATCCCAGTTTGCAACTTTCTCTGGAATGACTTCAGTATCACCAACATACCGATCTAAGCCTCCAGCCACATTGTCAATTACCGTGTGGACAAATGCTTGACCCGAACCACCACGGGATGGATCGTTAAATCCAAACATTCGAGGGTTGGCATCAATCCATCTTTCAAGCTCTTTAAATGTTTGTGGTGGATTTGTTACCCGTTGTGGGTCGTAAAGTATCCCTGTTTGGTTACGGTGAAATGGTGCTAAAAATCCACGAACTAACACTCCCTCTTGAACTTCCCATAACGATGGTGCAAGTTTATCAGCATCGGGGAGGATGTTTTTAATTGGACCATAAAAGAGATCTAAGTCCATTGTAGTTTTTACCCACTGACCGCCAACAATCGAGACATCAACTGTCCCTACTGCTCGATCTTTTTCTGAGATGAGTTTATTAAAGTTTGCTGTTTGCTCTCCAATGATGACATTCACCTTAATGCCATACTCTTTCTCAAAATCGGCAGCAGCTTCTCTGAAGTAGTCAGGGAAATACCAAGCTAAGAAGGTGAGTTCTCCCTCATTTTTTGCCTCTTCTACAATGGCGCTCCACGACGAAGTTTGTAAATCTATGGTGGGTACAGGAGCTTCAACTTTCCCTGCAGCACTTACCACTGAAAGGGCAATAACTGCTAATAGGATTACTGTGAATACTTTTCTCATACCTTTCCTCCTCGAAAGATCGTTTCGCTCTACATCACATTTTTCCAAGTGATGCAGCCAAATAGTCGGACTTCAAAAACCGCTCAACGATGAACAACATGATAATATTGGGTGTCATCATAATCAGGGCGACTACCGATGCATTAGTTCGAATAAAGTTGTAGCCCATAAAAGAGAACAAAATAGTCGGTATGGTCTCAAAGGTAGGTGTCCCAATAATAAAAGTGAGGTTAAATTCTTCAATACTTGCTGTGAATGCAAAGATCATCCCAGCTAATAAACCAGGGCGAATCATCGGCAAAAAGATATCTTTAATTTTCACAAAAGTCGTAGCTCCCAGATTCTCTGCAGCATCAATCACATCTTGTGGGATGGCTTGAAAACTGGTAGTGAGTACTCTAATCATATACGGGATTCCCATAAGGGTGTGAGCTAACACAAGGCCAAAGAAACTTTGGCTTAAACCAAATGAGGTAAACACCCTACTTAAAAAGAGGGCGACAACCATCCCAGGCATGATGATAGGGAGTAACACAACCAACATAAAGATCTTCTTTCCTGGAATGTTTTTCCTTCCCATCACATACGCAGTAGGTAGTGAAAGGATAAAAGAGAGTACGACTGCAATAGGGGCGATAGCGTAACTCGTTTTTAATGCTCGAGCGATGTTGGTGTATTTAAAAACGTATTGCCACTGATGAGGTGAAATTGAGGGTGGGAACATATCGGGAAAAGACCACGGATTTGCTGGATCGACTAACGACCACATCACTGCCATCACAATAGGAACCCCTACCCACAGCAGTTGAACAAGACCAAAAAAGAGGGTCAGTAGTATATAGAATCTCTTTTTTCTTTTTTCAATAATCAGATGTAAAGGAGTAGGATCACTTTTAAGTTGTTTTACTTCAGTCATGATTCATCCCCCTCTACTAATTCACCTAAGCGAGAATAGAGCCAAATGACGATAAAGGTAGTTACAAAGATAATAACTCCAATAACAGCTGCTTTATCCCACTCTTGATGTAGTGTTGCCATAAGGTGCATTCGAACTGAAAGCGAAGTGGGGTACACAGGCCCTGCAACACTAAAGATTGGGAAATCTCCAAAGGCTTTAATAAACATAAGTATCATCGAAACAAGAATTCCTGGCATAGCAAGTGGGATGTAGATACGTAGTAGAATCGACCAATACCCAGCTCCTAGGTTCTTTGCTGCATCGATGGTGTCATCTCGAATAGAGGCAATAGAGGCCATCACAATCAATAACACAAACGGAAGATTCTTCCAAATTTGAATTAACACAATACCCCATCCAAAGCGGTCGTTCAGCATTCTTAAGGGCTCTTTAATAATTCTTAAAGCTAAAAGGAGGCTATTAATAAGACCGTGAAACGAAAGTAGATTCACTATCAAAAAGGCCGCAACTAAAGCTGGGATAAACAAAGGAATTTTAATAATGGAACCGAGCATCCCTTTACCGACACCCCCTTTTCTGAAATAAAGGGCAATAGGAAAAGCGACTACGATAGTCCCAATGGAACTTAACACTCCCATCTTTAACGAAAAAAGAAGGGAGTCTATCGACTCTTGCATCGATAAAATCGTCTTCCAATTCTCCAATGTGAGTGATGAGTGACCAGTAATAGAAAAGAGGCCAAAACTTTGAGCGACGGTAATAAAAATAGAGGAGCCGATAAACAGTAAGATAAATCCCACCCCGGGAATAAGAAGGAGATAGGAACCTAATAAACCTTTATTTTTTTTCATCTCTTATCTCCTGAAAATACTAAAAGCGTGGTGCGGAATACTAAAACTGATACGATCGTGTTCTTGAAATTTTCGAATATCATCAGTTTGAGCCCTCACTTTCACCCCTTTTACTTCTACAAAGAGATCGGTAACATCTCCCATAAAGACCACTTGGTGGATAATGCCATCTAATGTATTTGGATCTCCCTCTTGGGAGATCTTCATATCCTCAGGTCTCCAACTAAATTCAATCTCTTTGACATCATCTGCTACTAATTGATCTGTAGCATCGATGACAAATGTCCCCACTGGAGTCTTTACGGTATAAAGATGACCTTCTCGCTTTATAATCTCTCCTTTTACAATATTAGCTAAACCAATAAACCCAGCGACAAACTTAGTTTCAGGTCGACGGTATATGGTATAAGGATCTCCCAGTTGTATAATTTGACCTTGATCCATCACCACAATACGATCTGAAATAGCTAAAGCCTCATCTTGGTCGTGGGTCACATACAACGTAGTAATGCCCAAACGTTTTTGCATCTCTCTAATTTCGACTCGAACTTGGACACGCAACTTTGCATCCAAATTTGAAAGAGGCTCATCAAATAACAATACTTGAGGTTCAGTGACAATAGCCCGAGCTAAAGCAACTCGCTGTTGTTGTCCCCCTGAGAGTTGAGCTGGCTTTCTTTTATCAAGGCCGACTAAATCGAGCATGCTCATCACATCATGAAGTCTCCTTTTTTGTTCTGATGAGGAAACTTTTTTCATCTTTAGGCCAAATGTAATGTTATCAGCCACACTCATATGGGGAAAAAGGGCATACGATTGGAAACACATTGCCGTATCACGTTTATTAGGAGGGACGTTATTCATCAACTTCTTACCAAAGTAGACCTCCCCATGATCAGGGTAGTAAAATCCTGCAACGGTCCTAAGAGTTGTTGTTTTACCACATCCCGATGGTCCTAACAACGTTACAAATTCTCCCTCATGTACCTCGAGACTTAAGTTATCTACTGCAATTACTTCATCAAAGTTTTTCGTCAGGTTGACGAGTGATAGGTTAGCCACTGAACAACTCCTCAAAAAGAATACGTTTACATACAACTCATTCCTTCATCTAAAAAAGTGATGTTTCACATTCTGTAAGGGTGTCAGCACTTTAGATGTAATCACACACAAAAGGTGATTCATCCCACCACCTAATCGTAAATGAAGAAGTAGGGGGATGCAATGTTTATTTTGTGAGAGGTGAAACCATGGGTAGTAAGGCTCATATATGTTGAGTTGACACATATATCGCTCAGCGATACTCTGTGGTCATGGAGAGAAACAGGCGTGAAAAAGGTATCGTTTTAGCCCAGCGAAATTGGGGCGATTTACATCGGCTCATTACTCTGTTGTCTCCACAATTAGGGATCATTGATGTGGTAGCCTACGGTGCTCGTAAAGGAAAACATGCCGGAGGCATTGAACCATTTACCTGTGGTACCTTTTTCTTATATGAAAACAGGGTGAAAAAGAGTTACTCATTAAGTGATGTCGAAGTAGAACTCTCTCCTTCTTTGATGAAAGAAGATCTTCTTAGACGCTATATCTCTTCAGCAATTGGGGAGATGACGCTTTTGTTTCATGGGGGAGATTACCAAGCAATCTATGATCTTCTTATTGAGACACTTATGTTATTTGAACACGATGATGTTGCCTCTCAGCGTCTTTTTATCCAGTATGTCATTCGTCTTATTGAGATTATGGGGATTTTAGATGATGTAACTCATTGTCCAGTTTGTAATAATCCCTACAGTGATGATGAGGTGTTATCATTTAACACTTCGTTAAATACCCCCTGTTGCCTCAAGTGTTCAGATATTACCCAAGAGGTGAATCAACTTCTTTTAGGCTCTGGGATGAGACGTTATATCCAATTCACCCGAACCTTAGCCCTAAGTGAAGCTGTACAAGTCGAGATCTCTCAGAGGGCGACAGAAAGGCTGTTTCGGTATATGGTTGGCTATGTGACAACTATTATCCAACGCCCACTAAAGAGCTTTAGTGGCGGAATATTGGAGCTCTGTATATGAAGAAATATAATAAAAGGTTGAATATATATGAAAACATGGAACAAAAAGGGGTTATCAGTCGAATTACTCAGACGACTGAACGAGTCGTACAACATCGATTATATCACCGCCTCTTTAATGGCTCGAAGAGGTATTGTTGAAGCTAAAGCAGTCCAATATGTCTTAGAGAGCGATATCTCCTATCAACATAATCCATTTTTATTTGAAGAGATGGAGCTCTTTGTTGAGCGAATCTTAGAGGCTCAACAAGAGCAAGAGAAAATTTTTGTCTTTGGAGATCGAGATGTCGATGGCATTGTCTCCACAGTCTTATTTGTCCAAGAGTTTACCTCTATGGGCTTTGAAGTTTTTTGGGCTGTTCCCGAAGGTGATGATCCCTACGGTCTTACTAAAGAGGCCATTGATTCAGCTCACCAACAAGGAGCCACTTTAATTGTCACAGTCGATTGTGGTATTAGCCACCACGAAGAAGTTGCTTATGCACAAACACTAGGAATCGATGTGTTAATCACCGACCACCACCTCAGTGGTGATACCCTCCCTGCAGCATTAGCAATCATTGACCCTAAGGTAGAGGGAAGTGAATACCCATTTGCCCATTTAGCAGGTTGTGGAGTGGTGGCAAAATCTATTTGGGCCCTACGGTTTGCTCAAACTGACTTTTATGGCCAAGAGCTGATCTTATTTCATGCCTACCCTGGTAAAGATACAATTATCATGGAAGCAGTGAGAATGCGTAACTTATTAGAAGTTGATCGTATGGTAGAAGAGATTGTTCCAGGGACATTAGTGTTACACCAAAGTAGAATGATCCAATTTTTAGATAGCCAGCTGCCTATCTTTGCTTTAGATGTCCCTACTGTGAAATCGAATATGAATAAGTTATTTGGCAATGAAGTTGAAATTCATATGGCTGAATTGCGTAGTGAATTTGAAACCTTCCTACCAGCAGTGAAATCTCGTGGTCTTTTTGCCCTTAAAAATATGAGTCGAGCTTTAACATATATCGAACAACCTACTGAATTAGATGCTCTTATTTCTCTGTTTAATGCTTATGTCTATCGTAAAGAGAGATCCTTATCATACGAGTATGAGTCACTATTAGATCTTGTAGCTCTTGGGACGATTGGAGATCTGATGCCGATGGAAGATGAACATCGACTGTTAGTAAAAAAAGGGTTA
>JBBAFS010000068.1:0-8818 GCA_041655255.1 Sphaerochaetaceae bacterium | reverse complement strand
AGACAATAGAATTGCAAGGATAAACAAAATTGTATATTAGACAAATTATTGTTTACAGATTGCTTTTTCACTCTTATACTACAGGTGGCGAAGAAAAGGAGACAAACTATGAATACAATTGTTCATTCCGACAAGGCTCCTCAAGCTGTCGGACCTTACTCACAGGCCATTGCAACAAATAACATGCTATTCGTTTCAGGACAACTTCCCATCGATCCCGCTACCGGAGAATTTGCAGGTTCTAGCATTGAAGAGCAAACTGAACAAGTCATTGCAAATCTCAAAGCGGTTATCGCTGAGGCCGGTTTTTCACTTGCCGAGGTAGTTAAAACGACCTGTTTTTTACAGAGCATGGAGGACTTTGCAATCTTCAATTCGATTTACGCAACGTATTTTAGCTCTTTTCCTCCGGCACGTGAGTGTGTGGAAGTGGCAAAGCTCCCTAAAGGTGCTTTGGTCGAAATTTCAGTTATTTGTTCAAAATAAAATTTTTAGGTGGAGGGTATTATGAATTACATTGATCAGCACATTGATGAAATTCGAAGCGAATTTAAGCTTCTCGACTACTGGGTCTATTTGAACGCAGGCGATCAAATGATTCCAGGCAATTACTGGCTTAAGGCAGTAAAAGATTTCTACAACTTTGTAGAATTCGGTCGAATGGAAGATATTCCAAATGCCGACATTGCAACTCACCCATTTCTCACAACAAAATGGGGTGAGTCTATTGAACTTGGGGCTAAGTTCATTAATGCAGAAGTGGAAGAAGTCACAAACACTTACCGCCCTGCGGTAACTGCAAACCTTATTTTATACAACATGTTTAAATGGAATAAAGGGGATAACGTAGTTATTACAAACCTCTCTTATCCTTCGATTCCTTATATCCTATCTGACATCAGTAAAAAATATGGTGTGGAAATCAGAGTGGTAAAACACGTCAATGGTGAAATTCTCATGGAGGATTTAGAAAAACAAATTGACGATAACACTCGCTTATTGTGTATCGACCGAACGACAGCATTCTGTGGATTTACCTTTGATATGAAAGAAGTGTGTGCTATGGCACACAAACACGGTGCTTTAGTACTTGACGATGCTATTCAAGCATTTGGAGCAATAGATATCGACGTACGCCACGACGATCTCGACTTTTTAGTAACTGGTGCCTACAAATGGCAATGTGGACCTGAGGGTGCAGGATTATTATTTGTTCGTAAAGAATTAGTTGAATCAATTGACCCCGATTACAGAAACTACATTTGGAGTGATTTTGAAGGACCAATTCCTTTTGGTGATAAAAACCACGAAACATTAGCTTCTTGGCAAAATCCTCCTGTGAATACTGCCAACAAATTCTCTCAAGATAGCACCTTAGGACCAGCATTGTTTGGTTGGGTGGAAACACTCCGCTTCTATAACAAAATTGGTATTAAGAACGTTGAAGAGAGAATTAAACGCCTTGGTGGTTATGCCATTGAACGATTAGAAGAGATTGGATGTCACGTCTATA
The DNA here is from genome assembly GCA_041655255.1 of Sphaerochaetaceae bacterium. GTDB lineage: Bacteria > Spirochaetota > Spirochaetia > Sphaerochaetales > Sphaerochaetaceae > JBBAFS01. The sequence continues at coordinate 7,305 of JBBAFS010000068.1, read as the reverse complement.
CACCAAAAGATCCCGCAAAACGACACGGACTTATTACCTATACAACAGGGGACTACGAAGCAGATAAAGCATTCTTTAACCGCTGTGCATCACCTGGTAGGAATATGAAACCCATTAAGATTTCCCTCAGAGCTCTTGGAGGAGTCGGAAATATACGGGTTTGTACACACTTTTTTAATACAGAGGAGGATATTGATTATCTAGTGGCATTACAAAAATCAATGATGCCTAAAAAGTAGGAATGTATAAAAACTGTTTCTTCATCTCAGTGATTCGTTATGCATCTAAATGTAAAAGGAGATATGTATGTTTACAGAATCTAAAGGTGATAAAAAGCTCGAGTTTAGAGGTGGAATGTTTGGACTATTTATCCCATTTCTCGGCTTGTTTGTCGGTATTATACTCCTCAGTGTTGGGGGAAAAGCGATGCCCATGGCTTTCTGGGCTCCAGCTTTAGCAGGAATTCTGCTTGCCATTATTTTTGCTAAAGATCCAAAACATTGTGCCGATGTGTTAATTCAGGGAATGTCGTCCGAAATGGTTGCCATTATGCTCATGGCATGGTTCTTAGCTGGTATTATTGCTCAATTGATGAAAATGACTGGCTTAGTTGAGGGTCTGATTTGGCTGAGTATGGCCATTGGACTGAAAGGGTCTCTTTTCCCATTCATCACATTTGCAGTAGGGTGTATGTTATCGACCGCAACTGGAACTGCTTTAGGAACGGTCATTGCATTGACTCCAGTATTGTATCCTGTTGGAGTCGCATTAGGGGCAAATCCACCTGTTATGTGTGCTGCAATTGTATCTGCAGCCTATTTTGGGGATAACATCGCCCCAGTAAGTGATACAACCATTGCCTCCGCATATACCCAAGGAGTTGGAGTAGCTAAGGTCGTTCGATCTCGGTTAAAGTATGCTTTTGCTGGTGCAGGTTTTGCGGCTGTGCTGTTCATTATCTTTGGCGGTGGTGGTACAGCAAGTGGAGATTTATCCTTTGTAGGGGAACTCTCACCTAAAGGATTAATCATGCTTGTCGTTCCCGCTTTATTGATCTTTTTGATGTATCGTGGATCTCACCTCATTGTCGCCCTTGTCGGATCGGGTGCTTTAGGAATAGCGCTTGGAGTTGTTACAGGCTTACTCCCATTCTCACAAATCTTAGTAGTAGATATGAATACCTTTAGTGTAGGAGGAGTGCTTGTTGATGGAATTATGAGTCTTATTGACATCGCTGTGTTTGCCATGTTCCTCATGGCGTTGGTAAACCTTCTTGATAAAGGGGGATTTTTCGATATGGTCATTGAAAAACTCTCCAAATATACAGCAACACACCGCTCTGCTGAGTTAACCATCTCATTAATTAACATCATCTTATGTCTCTTAACCGTCGCAAATAGTGTGGCGATCGTGATGGAAGGGCCGATGGCAAGAAAGATCTTAGTTGAGAAACATAATATCTCAAGAGATCACAGTGCAAACCTCTTAGATGCAGTCTCTGCTGCTGCAATGTGTCTGATCCCTTACGGATTTGGACCCATCCTTGCTGTGATGTTTGCCCAAGGATCAGGAGCTCCTGCCCACTTTACCGTCAATAGTGTTGTGCTCTATTCATTCTACGGATGGGGCTTAGCCATTGTGATGTTAGTGTCGATGCTCACTGGTTGGGGAAGAACATTTGAGACTCCCGAAGAGAGAGAACAAATTGAAGAGTAACACTACCTTATGCAAGTCGCCTTTTGGCGACTTGCATCTTTAAAAGAGGTCAATATGAGTACGGTACGTAGTGGCTTTAGTTGGTACGGACAAAAAGTGGGGGTATTAGTCTTTGGTGGGGTAGCACCCCGAATAGAGGGAGACCCTGGTCATGCAGGGAGTTTCCAATACCCAGTTCGTTATGCAACAGTTGAAGGGAAATTCTTAGATCTGGTCGAAGGATCTGACCGAATTAAGCAGAACTTGATACAAGCCATCGAACAACTCAAAGAAGAGGGGGTAGAAGCTGTCGTTGGTGATTGTGGATTGATGTCGTTGTATCAACATCAACTTGGTTCAATCACACAACTTCCCATTGCTGCTTCTTCGTTATCACTTATTCCTCTTGTGTGGAACTTTATTGGACGAAAAGGGAGTATCGGTATTATTACTGGACACTCTGAGTTATTAAAAGATACCCACTTAGAACACTCAGGAAGAAGTAGTGAGATGCATCTCTCGATCCAAGGGATGGAGGATGAACCCCATTTTACCGAAATTGTTATTAATGGTGGGACAGACCTTGATCCATTTGCTATGGAGAAAGATGTCATTAGCGCTGTGAATAAACTCATAGATAAAACAGAGAATCTCAGAGCAATTATTTTAGAGTGCAGTAACTTAGCAACATTCTCCCGCTCAGCGTACGAAAGTTCGCGCTTACCTGTATTTGATATTATGGCGGCAGCGAATCTTATAGCTTATTCGGTAGATCCCCCCTGCTATCTTAGACGATGAATAACACAGAAGACGCAAACGGTACATATTCGGACATATTCATATGCTAATGTGTTGTTGAATAACAAGTTATAACTTCTTATTTACTTCACTTAGTGCTGGTTATATACTAAATATAGTGAATCATGTGTTCCAGTGTACTCGATTCATGTTCTGTGTGTATTACAACCAATTCACAACTAATGTCTCAATAAAAACACCTTTAGGGGTGTTTAAGGAGGAGTAAGAATGGGAGAAAAACCAAAACTTGAACTGCGCTTTGGATTATATGGAGCACTTATTATTCTTGTAGTTGCATTAGCTCTTGTAATCTTTTCAGCTGCAAACCAAGCAAAAAATTGATGGGTATGTCATTGCCTTTTTAGTAGCACTGATTGTAGGAGTGTTTTTGGCTAAGAACCAAGAGCAGTATGGCCAAGCTCTTATTGAGGGCTTAAGTCGTCCGATGTTCAGTGTTATTGCACTAGCGGTATTACTCGCTGCAATATCGGGGCAATTGATCAGCCAAAGCGGAATGATCCAAAGTATTGCTCATGCTGCTATTGCTGTTGGAATGACAGGAAAACTCTTTATCGCTGTCACTTTTGTCCTAACGTGTCTGATTTCATTCTCTACAGCAACATCGGTGGGAACCTACTTTGTAGTTATTCCAATTCTCTTTCCTTCAGGGGTTCTCAGTGGTGCGAATCCAGCTTTTCTCATTGGAGCAATAGGGGCAGGGTGTGCCTTTGGTGATAACTTAGCACCAATTTCAGATACGACTATTGCATCATCAACATCCCAGGAGATGGATATTGGTGTAGTAGTCAGTAGTAGATCTCGTTACTCCATTCCAGTAGCAATCATCGCCCTTATTTTCTATCTCATATTCGGCAAAAACACAGCAATAGTGGGATCAACCGAAGCTTTACACATCTCAATTAAACCACTTTTGATCTTAGTAGTTCCTATTGTAACGATCGTTTTATGTCTGATGAGAAAACACCTGATCACCGCCTTAAGTGCAGGTATTGTTGCTGGAGTGATTGTAGGTCTCATCTTTGGTATTTTCACACCTAAGATGTTACTTCACTTCCCAGCCGCTTTTAACATTGAGGGATTATTTTACGCAGGAATAACCGGAGCCCTACCCACTATCGCCTTTTTGATGGTGATATTCCCATTTATTGGGGTCATGGAGGCCAGTGGTGCTTTAGCTGTGTTAGGTAATAGCTTAAGTAGATTTGCTAAAGGGCCAAAGAGTGTCGAGACAATCACTGTTGCTTCAGTAGGGCTTTTATCGATGATTACTGGTGTTATTTCAGTTGCGATTATCTCTGTCGGAGATATTGTGATGAATTTAGGTAAAAAGCATGGTGTTGATGGGTACAGGCGAGCAAACTTACTCGACTGTTCGGGAGTTATTTTCTGTTTCTTAGCACCATGGACCGTTCATGCCATTGTCCCATCTATGTTAGCTACTGCCAATGCACCTAAAGAGTTAGCCTTGCACATCACACCAGTAACTGTTCCACTGCACAACTTCTACTCTTGGGTGATGTTAGCGATGCTTATCTTCGCTATTATTACTGGTTACGGTAGAACGTGGGCTCAAGGAAAGGCAGTGAAATCACTGCAAAAAGTGAAGGAGGAAGTTTGATGATGAGTATGAGTAAGTCGATTGATTTGTACAAACTAATCGATCGTAAATCTTTTATGTTAGGAATGATGACAGCCTTTGCTGAGTGTTTAGCAGGGGAGTGTAAAAAGTGTGCTTTTAGTCCCCCATTTAAACCAACAGACTTATATGCTATGGAAGAGGAGGCTCACATTCTTGCACAAGAACAAGGCCTTCACTTATGGCTAGAGAAAAATGAAGATATACAAGAGGAGTCTCGTGTCTATTGGTATGTGATGTATAAATTCCCCGAGGTGTTAGAAGAGTACCATGAGATAAGAAAAACAGGAAAAAATCCTGCCAAAGATTTTGATGCTTTTAGGTTGTTACTCAGCTACGGAACCATTTGGGGAGATCATGCAGAGAAAGTAGTTCCCAAGATGCGCCAAAGTGAGGCGATCATGGGAACAGTATCACGTATCTTATTTAGTGATGGGGGATGGCCCATCGAGAAAGATAAGTTTTCATAACACCATCCATATGTAAACAATGAGATAAGAGGGCTATAAAGAAGCCCTCTTATCTTTGATAATTCAGACAAAAACACTCTTTAATGTTTCAATGCATAATCCCAATCTATTTCTCTTATAACTCACACATAAGTGATGATTATTTTAGTAAAACCGAGTAGTGTGATGATACATATACACAAGCTTCTTGATCATAAGAAGCGTAAGGAGATGTTCATGATTTATGCAATCAATGAGCGCCTCTCATCGTTAGATGAAGAGCCTCCACTTCCTTTTTCTGTATCCCAGGAGAAACACAAAGAGTCCTCTCGACCTTACAGATTTAGAAAGCAGTTTTTTACAAGTACCACGGCTAAACAGTGGAACGATTGGAACTGGCAACTGTTTCATCGAATTACCACTTTTCAGCAGTTGTATCGATTTCTTACACCTACAGAGCAAGAACAAGAGGCATTGGAACACCCGTCTCACCACTTCCCATTTTCGATCACCCCGTATTATCTCAGTCTTATTGATCTCAGTAATCCCGATGATCCTCTGCGTAAATGTGTGATCCCTCGTAGTGATGAAATGAGAGTGACAGAAGGTGAGATGGTCGATCCTCTTTCAGAAGATCAAACAACCCCCGTGAGGGGAATTGTACACCGGTATCCCGACCGAGCCCTTTTTTTAGTAACACACACATGTTCTGTCTATTGTAGGTATTGTACCCGCTCGCGCTTAGTGGGCGGACACAGTGATGTGATGGGTAATTACTGGGAAGAGGCTTTTCAATACTTACACCAGCACAAAGAGATTCGTGATGTGATTATAAGCGGGGGAGACCCGCTGATGCTCAGTGATGATCTCATTGCACTGCTGCTAGAGCGTCTTAAAGAGATCAAGCACATTGAGATCATTAGAATTGGGACAAAGATTCCTTTTGTCCTTCCTCAGCGAATAACACCTTCTCTCATTAAGATCCTTAAAAGGTATCGCCCGTTATACATCAACATCCACGCAACACACCCAAATGAAATCAGTGAAGCATCCCGTCATGCTTGTAATCGTCTCAGTGATGCTGGAATTGTGTTATCCAGTCAAACAGTGTTACTCAAAGGGGTAAATGACTCAACAGAGACGATGACTGAGTTATTTCACAAACTACTCACAATTAGAGTACGCCCGTATTATTTATTTCAATGTGACCCAATTGTTGGTTCACACCACTTTAGAACGACTATAGAAAAAGGCAAAGAGATTATGGAAGGACTCAGAGGTTACACCAGTGGTTTAGCTATTCCCTATTATGTAGTGGATACTCCCTTAGGGGGAGGGAAAGTCCCTGTGTTACCTCACTATGAAGTATCTCATGATCACAGTGGGTATCACTTAAAAAACTACGAAGGGAACATCTATACGTATCCCGATTGCAAAGAGGGATAGTATGGTTGTTGGTCTCACATACGATGTAAAAGAGGAGTATATCGCTAAGGGGTATACTCCTTCACTCGTAGCAGAGTTTGACTCAATTGAGACAATTGAGGCAATAGAGCACGCTCTCACGCAATTAGGATATGAAGTTGAGCGCATTGGTAATATCTACAATCTTGTAGAGGCGTTAGCACACCACAAGCGATGGTCAATCGTATTTAATATTGCTGAAGGGCTTTACACCTTAGCTCGTGAAGCCCAAGTCCCCTCTTTATTAGATGCGTATCAAATTCCATATGTATTTAGTGACTCTCTTACACTTACTCTTACATTACATAAAGCATTAGCAAAAAAGTTAGTACGCTCACATAATCTCCCAACAGCTGATTATCATGTGATCGACAACCTCAATGACATAGAAGATGTTCAGTTACACTTCCCTCTTTTTGTGAAACCAATGGGGGGAGGAACTGGCATGGGAATTGATCGTCACTCTGTTGTCCACTCTCAAAAAGAGCTCACTGATCGAGTCGTTTCTCTTTTACACCTCTTTGGGCCACCACTATTGGTTGAGTCCTACCTTGGTGGAAGAGAGTTTACCGTCGGTATTATTGAAAAGGACAATGAGCCACATGTCATTGGTGTGATGGAGATACTCGTAGATAGTGCTAGTGATGGTGGAATTTATTCATATCACACCAAAGAGAACTACAAAGAGAGTGTGATATACAAAAAAGTTGATTCACCTCACATACACAAAGAGTGTTCACGTATTGCCGTAGGTGCCTGGAAGGCCTTGGGGTGTCGTGATGGGGGGAGAGTAGATCTTAAGATGGATACACAAGAAAAACTCTATTTTTTAGAGGTAAACCCCTTAGCAGGGCTTCATCCTATAGATTCTGATCTCCCAATTTTGGCGAACATGAATGGCCTTGATTATACTACGCTCTTAGAGATGATTATGAACTCGGCTGTATCAAGGTTAAAGACATGAGTGACAAAAAGCCAATAATCATCCTTCATGACAAATTAGAAGCTCTTAATACACTTGATCAACAAGAGACAGTGCAACAAGCTCAGATGATTCAACAAGCGCTTACGGACCTTGGTTATCACTCTATTTTAGTTCCATTTTCAAAAGATCTTCGCCAATTAAGAAAGTATAAAGGCTCTCTTTTGTTCAACCTTGTTGAGACGTATGAAGGTTCGGATGTATTACATACCATACCGCTCTACGCACGTCATTATGGGTGTGTCGTCACTGGTGGAAAT
>JBBAFS010000067.1:0-9084 GCA_041655255.1 Sphaerochaetaceae bacterium | reverse complement strand
GGAGCGATCCCCTGTCCCTACTTGGCTTTTACGGTTATCTGCCCGCTCTTGTTGTAATTTCTCTTGTTCCATCTCATATAAGCGAGAGCGAAGCACTCGTAAGGCTTTTTGTTTATTCTTAATTTGAGATTTCTCATCTTGACAGGTAACTACCAAGTTCGTGGGTAAGTGTGTAATACGAACAGCACTGTCGGTGGTGTTTACCGATTGTCCCCCTGGGCCACTGGAACGCATCACATCGACTTTAAGATCTTCAGGCCTGATGTCGATGTCGGTCTCTTCTGCTTCAGGTAAGACAGCTACAGTAACCGCTGAAGTGTGAATTCTTCCACCAGATTCGGTCTCTGGGACTCGCTGTACCCGGTGAACTCCACTTTCAAAACGTAAATTCCCATAGACATTTTTTCCACTAATTGAGTAGATAATCTCTTTAAAACCACCAATACCAGTTTCGTTCATACTGAGGATCTCAATTTTCCACCGGTTCTTTTCGGCAAAGTGGGAATACATTCTAAAGAGATCGGCAACAAATAAGGCGGCCTCTTCACCACCGGTACCAGCACGAATCTCCATGATGATGTTTTTCCCCTCCATAGGATCGGGGGGAATGAGGAGTTTTTTACTCTCTTGCTCGAGTTTCTCTTTTTCTTGAATCAGTTCATCAAGCTCCTCTTTTGCCATACTCAGTAGTTCATTATCTGATTCTGAATCAATCATTGATTGGGTATCAGTTATTTGTTGTTGTAAATCTATTAAGTTATTGAGTGTTTCGATAATAGGTTCTAAGTGGGAACGCTCTTGCATAATGGTTTTATATGCATTCATATCCTTCATGATCTCAGGATTGGCAAGTTGTTGTTCGAGTTCTTCATAGCGGGGTTTAAATCTCTTAAGAATAGTAATCATTGGTGGCTCCTACACGTAGAAAAAGTATATCCAACCCCCTCCCTAAATGTCTAGCTTAGCAAGCTCTCTCTTGTGTTGTTCTACCTTATCTGGAGTAAGAGAGTTTAATCGGTAAAAGACATATGCCCCTACAAGAAAAAAGAGAGCTGGAATGGTTGCCATATGAAGGCTAATACCAAATTTTGCACTCTCTGAGTAGGGATCAACAGCAAAGTGGGTCAGTTTGTGGGTAATCCAAAAGACGATTGCTTGACTCGCATACGAAAAGCGCATGAAAAATGCCCGTATTCCCATCAAAATACCATCATCTCGACGCTTCTCTTTGACCACAATAGAGTCGACAATATCGGCCATAGCTGGGGTCATGAAGGTCCAAAATCCACCAAAGCCTAAACCCCATAACCCCATAAAGAGGGTAAAGCCCCCAATACTACGAATAAAGGTCATAGGAAATGCGAACACTGCCATGGTGATGGCACTAATAATTAACATCTTTTGGTTGTTTTTTAATTTTTTAGATAACAGAGTCCATGCAGGAATGGAGATTAGTGAACCAATGAGCATTCCAGCAAAGATTATGGTTGTCCCACTGGAAGGGACGTTAAGAATATAATTTCCTACGTAGTGGATACTACTTGTCATACTCATGGTTCCAGATTGGTATAAAAAGAGGAGTAAGATAAAGGCTAAAAAGTCTTTATGTTTTAAGGAGCGAAAGAGTGATTCAAAAAACTTAGGTTCTTCTTTTTGAGTCCTTTTTTGCTCCATAAAGCGGTGAATCATCGCTTTAGATTCTCTCACTCCTGGAATAATAAGAAGAGCTCCAACTACCACCACTGCCGCAACGACCCAAGAGCTTACTAAGTATGTTGAAGGTTCTCCATATCTAAAAAAGAGGGGAGGGACAACAAATCCTGCAGCAACTCCTAATACCCCAATAGCTGTAGCAATAGCCGCACTTTTAGTTCTTTGTTGGTGAGTTCTAAATTTATCTGGGTAGACTGATTGGTAGTTCACTTCCCATAAAGAGTAGACTCCATCATATACACAGATGGTTAACACCATCCAGATAAAGACAGGAAGAGGGTTTGTTTTTACATTTATTCGCATTGACTCGGGAACAGTAAAAATTAAGACAAATGAAGCGGCACTCAGAAGTAGACCTATAATAATCCAAGGGAAACGGCGTCCTAACTTTTTTGCAAGAGGGGCATTTTTATTGGTAATAAATCCTAAGATGGGGTCATTTACCGCATTCCACAGTGAGTAGATTACAGTTGCTAATGCAGCATAACCGGTACTAAGGCCAATTTCTGTTTCGTAATACATAAAGACAATAGCGCCAAAAGCACCAGTAAGAAACTCAGCTAAGAATTTTCCAACTCCATACGAAGCCATCACGGGACTACTTACCTGTTCATGTTTTTCCATATCCGCTCTCCTAAGTCGTTATCTAATCATAAAGTAGAGTCCCTAGCAAGACTCAGAGAAGCTTAAAGGTGAGATGGATATTGGATACCTAAACGGCTACAGAGCTCTTTACCATAGGCTTCTAAGGTGACTAACAACTCTTTATCTTGAGGAGAGGTCTCTTTAGAACTCACCTTTTCTTCAATTTTACGGGCAAAAAATTGAAGGGTGTTAATACTTTTTCCTGGAGGGCTAATAATGCGCTCTGTACAAAAACTTCTCCACCTCGGTTGTTGTTCAGGTATGATCTCTTCAGGGAAAGAGCGACACAGATAACGCCATAACATCTCATGAGCTCTACTATCTTTGAAATCAAAATGGCGATCCCACAACTCAGTGGGACTTGTTTCACGAATGATGTTAAAGAGTTGGTGATCTTTATCGGAGAAAAAGGCAGAGTAAAGAGAGAAATCGACATCACTAACAAGTGGATATTGTTCACTATCGGCAGCTTTACGAATATTCACCGCTAATAAATCATCTTCATAGAGCATCTGACGATGTTTCTTTACCATCTCTAAGTCGATATCTAACTTCGTAGCAAGAGCTTCAGTGATGATTGAAAGAGGAGAGATAAAAGGGACTTTGTTAATCTGTATTTTATGAACACCTTGTTCACGAAGCAATTGACTCTTACCTCCCACTAAGCGAGGGAGAGTCGCTACCATTGTAGCTGCCTCTTCAAGAAGCTGTTGCGCTTTTTCTAACACAGGCTCTAAAGAAGCTCCATCTTTAAGAGCCTTTCGAGCTTGTTGAGCAACTTTTTTAAAATTGTCCTCTTTTTGAGATACATCTTCGAGTTCTTTAAAGGTGCGTGAACTATCTAACAGATTCGAAGGATCTTGTAATAGATCAAAGACAATAACAGTATTCGGATTTGAGGTGACACTAGAGAGGGGCATTACAACGGTGGAACATCCACTAGGGGAGGTGAATCGTCCTCCAGTAAGAACCACAGGCTCTCCCATAGGAACACGTAACAGTTCTTTCACTGCATGTTTGTTTCTCAGTGTGAGATAGTAATCAAATAACCGTGGTTGTTTCTCTTTAATCAAGCGAGCTAAATTCAACGTTGCATAGACATCACTCAGAGCATCGTGAGCACCTTCGTGCTCAATGTTATTAGCTTCAGTGAGATCAGTGAGCTTAAAAGAGGGATTACCATTCTCTTTACGTGGCCAATGAATCCCCTCGGGTCTAAAATCGTGAGTAGCACGAACTAAATCTAAGATATCCCATCGACTATTTCCGTTCTCGTATTCTCGTTTGTAGGGATCAAAGAAGTTACGAAACAGTGCATGGCGGATAAACTCATCATCAAAAGCTATCGTGTTATATCCAACGCTACAGGTGTTTGCCTGACTCATCAGCTTATGGATGCGGGTGATGAACTCACGTTCACTGACACCATGTTCATTCACATATTGAGGGGTAATACCAGTAACTAAAACGGCCAAAGGATCGGGAAGATAATCGTCACTAAGTCTACAATATAAGACAATAGGGTCTCCCATAACTTTAAGTTCACTATTTGTCCTCACAGCGGCAAATTGGGCAATACGATCACTACGGGCATCGAGGCCAAAGGTCTCTAAATCGTACCATAAAAAAGTTTCGCTTTTGTTCATACCTTCACTGTAACACAACTTGCTCTCACTGTAATGAGTAATAGACACTCACTGTTGAACATTCTACAATGAACGGGGAGTTGGTTATGAGCAAAGTCAGACAGTTTTTACACAATCAAGGCATCGAAGCTGATGCCATCGATATGAACAAAGAGTGTTACTCCTTTTTAAGTGAAATGGAAAAAGGCTTAGAGGGTTATGGCTCACTAGCAATGATTCCTACCTACATAAGTGACGAAGTTGAATTAATATACGATGAGAAAGTTATTGTTATCGATGCCGGGGGATCTAATTTAAGAACATGTACTGTCTACTTTGATCAAAAGGGCCAACCTGTGATTGAACATTTTGAGAAGACGAAGATGGTCGGCTTTGACAAAGAGGTCAGTAGTAGTGAGTTTTTCTCGCTTTTAGCTGATCGTATTGAGAAGTTGTTACCATTGAGTAACAGTATTGCATTTTGTTTCTCATATGCTGCTGAAATTACCCCTGCTCAAGATGGCATTGTCTTAAGTTTCAGTAAAGAGATTAAAGCTCCTGAAGTAGTAGGTAAACCTTTAGGGGCTTCATTAATTAACGCATTGAAGAAGAGAGGACACGATACATCCGCTTTACAAGCGATTGTCATTAACGATACAGTTGCAACTCTCTTAGCTGGAAAAGTGGCCTCAAAAGCACACGCCTATAGTGCTTTTGTAGGATTTATTCTCGGAACGGGTACTAATAGTGCCTATTCAGAGCTCTCTTCTAAGGTAACGAAAGTCAAAGACTTCCCCTATGATACCCATATTATTAATCTTGAATCAGGTGGGTATGCCTACCCACTATCTCCGTTGGATCGATCGTTTATGAAAAGTACCATTGATACCGAAGAGCACCACTTAGAGAAGTTAGTTAGTGGGGCTTACTTAGGTCCATATGCCCATCTTCTTATCAATACTGCCATTAAAGAGGGTCTTTTTACTTCAGATTTCGCCAGTAGATTTAATGAAGTTAAACTACTTGATATCATGAGAGTGAGAGACTTTTTAGAAGACAAAGAAGGAGATTTGAATCAGTGTATCGCTAGGTGTGAAGATCGTGAGACTCTCAAAGCACTACTACATAATCAACTTAAACGCTCGGCAATCTTGTGTGCAATCAATATGAGTTCGACACTATTAAAAACAGGAAAAGGGAAAGACCCTTCTCAACCGGTATGTATTAATATTGATGGAACTACGTATCATAAAACACCAATCTTAAAACAATACATTCAAGAGGCTCTCACATCATTTTTACAACAAGAGCAGCGTTACTTCACTTGTGTCTATATCGAAAACTCTCCCATCATCGGTTCAGCTGTTGCTGGGTTAACTCGTCTTTAAGAATCGGCTTGCTCGACAAGCGAGCGGTGCCATTTCAAAAAATAGGTGTAGCGATCTTGATCGTCTCCTAGAGTGTCGACAATCACACGAAACAAAGCTTCAGTACCACTAGGTCTCATCCACATAAAATCGGTAGGTTGTTCATCCTTATCGACAAACACCACCTTGTATCCACCACTGTGGTGAGTGTGTCCCTCACCTGTGTAAAGGTGTATCCCTTTTGTCACTTCAATGCGGTAATTGTCAATGTTAAAAAGAGTACGTAACTCCTCTTTTTTTGTCTCAAACGAGGAGATAAACAGTTCTTCATATCGCTTTTTCAAACGTGGGTAATCATCACTACTTAGTGTAATAACAGCTAAAGGAGAAGTCACTTCAGTACTTAAGCGTTTTGGAAGGGAGTCAAAGGCTAAACGAAGAGATGGTTTTTCTTTTGTATCGGTGAGTAAAGAGAACAGTGAGGGAGTCCTGAGAAGTTTTATCAGTGAAAGAAGGGTGTTTAATGGATCACGAACACATGAAGGGGAGGTAATATTTCCCCCATTAGAGCCTTCTCCAATGATACGAACGTAATACCCCTGTTCTCTTTTCTGAGCGCCAAGAGTCACAACATTCGCTTCCCCAACTTCAGATCGAAATACTTCAAAGCCATATGTTTGAGCAAGATTATCGACCATCATAGAAGTAGGACCGTTAACAATCACAGCTTGTGGTGTATCAGTGGGAGCATTATGTTGTGTTTCAATAAAGACTAATAAAGCAAAGAGTTTTTGCGGCTCTACAATTACTGCCTCTTTGTTAACTTCATCATAATAGACAATATTACCACGATCTCCGTCGTTATCAGGGACATACCCTAACACAAACGAAGGGTCTTGAGCGTGTAATTTCTCTAATGCTTCTTTACACTCATTGAGGTTTTTCCCCTCAGGTTCAATACCATGAACGATCATCCCCGGTTTATCATTGATCATGTGGACTTTCACACCAAGTTCTTCTAAAAAAGAGTGATCGATACTCACAGATCGTGCACTACCGTTTAGCTCGCCCACAATTCCTAAAGGCTCACTTTGTAAAGTACTTTTCAAAGTAGAGACATCTTGTGCTGTGTGAAGTGCTAATAAGCGATACGCCTCTAAAGCACGCTGTTTTGAACAAGAACTATGAGACACAATGTGTGTTACATCGCTACGATACTTCTCATAATCAACAGTAGATAATAACGATACGCTAGAAGGATCGTGAATCATAAAGTGGAATCTCTCAGCAATCTTATGTACCTCTTGTGAGACTAACACAGCTCCTTGTGTTCCAAATTTAAATCCGTTAAACCCAACAGGGTTATGACTTGCTGAGATATAAAAGAAGTGAGAGCTTTTTTCTTGTTGAGAAAGAGCCATAATTTCAGGAGCGGCACTGATTCCGACATACTCAACTTCGACGTTTTGTTGAACAAAGAGTGTAAGAGCACAATGGGCAATATGAGCACCGGTAGGGCGAGTATCTCGAGCAATGAGTACTTTTTGTGGTTGTAGTACATCGATAAAAGAGAGGGTCACTAAAGATGTGATTAATTGATCGACTTCAGAAAGGGTTGAAGAAAAACTTTCACTTCCTAAAGCACATATTTTTCTCCACCCCGATGCGCTGATAATCATCGTCTTATATGCAGCGAGTAATTGAGAGTGAGTGACTCCCTTATGTGTAAAAGGGGAGATAGAATAATCTCTTTTGTCATTTCGAAGGTGTGAGTCCGCTCTGTTCATATATGCCTCCTTTTGGGAGTATATCCCCCTTGCTTAGAGGGGGCAACCTTGGTAGTGTACAAGTGAAATGAAAACCATCGTTGCGATCCACGATTTATCGTGTCATGCTAAGTCCTCTTTAACTGTGGTGATTCCCACATTAGCAGCTTTAGGACTAGAGGCCTCTTTTTTACCAACAGCCCTGTTATCGACTCAAACTGACGGCTTTGAAGGGTATAGTTATCTTGATCTCACCACTGAGATGGAGAAGATTCTTAAACACTGGGAGAGTTTGAATCTCTCATTTGATGGACTCTATTCAGGTTTTTTAGGATCTGAAAAACAAATCGATATTGTCTTACGTCTTATCGATGATGTGAAACAAAGTAACTCTTCATCTTTAATTGTTGTTGATCCAGTTCTTGGAGATGAGGGAAGAGCCTATGGACCGGTAAGTGGCCTACTCATTGATCGAATGGCCCAAGTAGTGAAACATGCCGATGTGATTACCCCCAATATTACTGAAGCAGCTCTTTTACTCTCCAAACCTTATAACCCTCATTTAAGTGTAGAAGAGGCACAGCAGTGGGCAAAAGAGTTATCACTTTTAGGACCACAGTATGTGGTCATCACGTCAGTGATGCAACAAGAGGTTGGTTACAGTGTCGGTTATGATCGCACGTACGATGTCCACTTTAGCCACCATGCCCACTATGCTCCTATCTCCTATCCTGGGTGTGGTGATCTATTTGCTTCGATAGTCAGTGCTTTGATGATTCAAAACCACAGTTTTGATTCAGCTGTAAAAAAAGCAACACACCTTGTTGCCCAAGCTGTCTTTACATCACTGAAAGCAGAAGTACCTCAAAGGATGGGCGTAGCTGTAGAGTTAGTAATTAAAGAGCTGGTAGATCTCATTACATGACACTCGTAGTTGCCTCTTCAAGTTCCGAATTATTTGGGTTTACTCAAACTGATTCTCTTTTAGCACACCCGCTTGGGGTAGGTAAGAGCCTCAGTGCAGTGAATGCCACTACCCTTATTCACACTCTTCAACCAAAAAGAGTGATCTTAGTGGGTACATGTGGAGCAGTGGATGAGACATTGAAGGTTGGTGATCTTATTATTGCCAAAAAGGTCATTCAGCACGATCTCGACTTATCTCGTTTTGGCCTGAAAAGAGGGTACTCATTTGATGAACATGCCTCTATTGTAGGACCGTTAACGTGTGATACCACCTTTTTCTCTCCTCTTAAAGAGACCAAGCACAGTAACACCATCTATTGGGATAAAACTATTGGATGTGGTGATATCTTTGTTGTTAGTGAAACACGTCTAAAGGATCCTTTTATCCAACAAACATGTGATGTGGTAGATATGGAGAGTTACGCAGTAGCTTTAGCTTCTCAGACTCTCAATATCCCTTTTTCTTTGATGAAAGTGGTAAGTGATACCTCTAAAGGACACCGAGCAAAGTCGTATCCCCTTTTTGTACAAGAGAGTTCTACGACTATTGCCACTCTCATTCAGAGGTGCCTTATCTCGTAGGTTTTTGAATAAGTTTGTTACAGTAAGTAGTAAGAACCTCAAGGTGTGAGTCGTACATCTGTTGAGCTATGTGGATTAATTGACTTAACGATTCACTACGAGTCTCATCAAGACGTATCTTTTTTTCCAGTTGTTGGTGAATTCTTACGTACGTGACATCACTTAACGATGAAGCAATCTCATCGCTGGTTTTCATCTGAGACGATGCATACAATTTATAAATTGGATCTAACCACCCAATAACTCCACTGGGGGAGTCATCCGACTCATTTCTAAAAGGGGCTGTTGTGGTACTTAATGAGAGAATGTGAAATTTTTTTGCATTGGGGTAGAGCCGCTTTGCCTCTTTATAGGCATATAACACAGGGTTATTTGCAACTACCCCTCCATCGACAAGCTGAGAGTTATGGAGTGATACGG
>JBBAFS010000066.1:0-9176 GCA_041655255.1 Sphaerochaetaceae bacterium | reverse complement strand
AGCTGGATTGGGGCTAAAGAAGAGGGGAGTCATCCTAATAAAAAAGGGGGTCTATTATGAGTAAAAAATCAAAAATTCAAGAGCTTGCTGACGATTTAAGTTACCGCTCTGCTGGTAGTGTTTTGTCAATCTACCAAATTAAGCCTGAGCTAAGGCATTTGGCGTCTAAAACTATCCAGAATTATTTGGAATTGCCACTTTCCGTCCAGATGGCAGTTAAGTTGTCTTATGAGATAAGTGGAACTTTTGGAACTAAAGTCGGTAAGAAAGGTGGTTTCGTGTTTCAGATGTCACACGGCACCCAGCAAATCAAGAAATATGACCCTAAAACTTATAGAAAAAATAGTGAGAATACCCCGCTCCGCAAGCGTTCCCGTCTAATTATGCAACAAGCATCTCAGTTCCCTTTAGCGGAGCGTAAAGACAAGGTTAGAGAGCTCTACAAAACAATGCCCTACAACCTATCTCAAACAGACCCGGTTAAGCTAAGAATGAAAAACTTTTACTTCGATAATGAGACTCTAAAAGACGACACACTAATAATCTACCGTGCCTTAGACCCTAACAATCCTAACCCGGAAACAGACCTCTTTATCGCCGAAAAGAAATACGGTCCTAAACGTGAAATACATTTCGAGTTTGACGGTAGGGAAGAAGAGTATTTTTACGCAGTCAACACCAGAACAGGAGAACGCTCCAACCTGCTTCATTTCATCTGGGGGAGTGATTTCGACCCCATCATAATCTCAATCAAAAAGAGTGCCCCATCCATTATAAACATGACGTCTAACTCCAACACAGCAATGCTCAAAGATACTAAACAAGAGGGGGGTAGGAATTTCTCTACCCTATCAGTTCAAGAAGTAAAGCAAAAAAAGGAGATCAATATAACCGGCAATTAAGGCATTAACTGATGAGCTGTTAGGGTTTGCATAAGCAACAGCTACTAAAAGAACATAGTTTTCTCCAGTAGTATTATACAGCCTCTTGTTGTTGGCCTATATGACTTCAATAGTTTAACAATTGTAACAGTGTTTCAATATAGTCATCAAGATAGTTATATATATCTTGTGCTGTTTTGTGTGCTATTAGAGATCCAGAATATCCTAACCCATTTGTAAGAAATAGTTGAAAGCCATCTCCTGCTTCAATCAGTATGATATAGCTATAAATAGTAGAAAAACCTTCCATACCATATTGACCTTTATTTTTATCTAAAGTATCTAACCTTATTACAAAATGGATTCCGTCTGTTGAATAGGTCTGATGGTATGCTGATGAAGTTCGAATTAAGTGCCTAAAGTTTGATGCTAATGATTTTCCTACAGTATCTTCAGTGTTTGCAATCACTCTCACAGGTATTGTATCTGCAAATAAAGGCACCAATAGAGTAAGCAAGAATAGCGTGAATACAATTTTACTGATCAAGTTTTTCTTTGATATTGCTGGTATAAACTTAAAAATGTTATTGTTTCTCATGGTGATACCTCCTGGTTTTATGGTATTTCCCTTGGTACAGGGTTTTCATGTTTTATCGCTTTGTAGCCTCTTCGATATAGGTGATCTCCTCGTCTGTTAGATGATAGAGCTCATAGACGATCTGATCTATTTGAGATTCTAATTGAGATGTGTCTTGATCGTTGGATTTGTAAGCATAAATTTGATCAACTAAAGTTATTAAGTCTTTGTCCCTTACTGTTGAATTGGGTATATGGGTTTTCTCAATGTATGTTTTCTTCCATCGATAAGCTTTGCCTAAATCAGCTGCAACATTCATTATTTCCCAGAGAAATAGCTTTGAATTCATTATTGCAAGAAGACGTTTAAGATTCAACGTGTCGCTTGTTAGCATGACAGCTGCAGCAATAACGTAATATTTTTTTACACATAGATGAAATGGGTTTAATTTTTCTATGTCAGCCCAAACTATTTTATCTTTTTCAAATTGATCTAGAAAGTTACATGTTCTTAGATTATAAGGAGTTTCGCCTTGGTCGTATCGGCTAACTAATTCATTCTTGCCCTGATCTAGGTGTTGCTTTAACGTGGGTAATTTCTCGATGTCAATTCTGGGTATTTTATTACCGCTATTATCTGTATAACCATTATGTGTATTAATTAACCACAGGTGGTTGTAGTTAGCAGTATAACGTTTTACGTCTGAACTTGCCAATGCTGGTTTTAAAATCTTACTTAATTCAAGTGATTCTTGGTGGTTTGAACACGAATTTATTAAGCTGTTTTTAACTGTTTCAGGTATCACAAAGACATCATCTTTTCCGGTAACTATACCTCTTCTTATCATTATTTCTTTATTTTTAATTAAAGTTCTGATTAACATGCCGTGAACATTTATTTTGTGTTTGATACTATCTGTCTTTGAACCACCGATAATCCAGGCATCTTCACTAGCTGAAGATACTTGTGCCCAGTTACTATACAAATTAAAATGCTTCTTTTCTTTCTCATTGCTGATATCGAGCGCATTAAACGAATGTTTTTGCGTACATTTATTTCTAATCAGGGCAATGTTTGTATCGACGGTAGCATCCTTGAATACTTCACCACCTAAATCGATCAGAAGTAGAGGAGTATATAAAGATAAATAATGTCTAAGCTTTAGACCATAATTAACTTTCAACCATTTATTTGAAGTAATGTAGCAGAGAAGTCCATCTTCTTTAGTAAGCTCGAGGCCTCTTTCATAAAACAAACAATAAATATCACCTGAACGAGTAAAAGTCCGATATTCCTCATTTTCATACATGTTGGCTAAAAGACCATTGTTTTTCTGGAGTTGTATATATGGCGGGTTTCCAATAATGATGTCAAAGCCGTTATCAACGCCAAACATCCATTTCGGATCAAACCATTCGGCTTGTTTATCAGAAAAGGGGTCCCATTTTGATATTATCTTCATATTTTTATCATCGATCTGTTTATCTGAAATCTCGTGGGCTAATAGAATTTGTTTTGCTAGATATAAATCTTTAATTCTGTTTTTTTCTATAGGCGAATCGGCACTAAAATATCGTTCCCTAAGTTCTTTAAGGTCAGAGACATAAGTGTTACTTACAAGTTTAGTCCAGTCTTGTTCTTTAGCTTCTGATTTAATTGGGTTTTCTTCAAGTCTTATAAGCGTGTTGGCTGCTACAAATTTGAACTCTAAGTTGGGGAGTGGAATTATCCCTTTATTATCTTTACTTTTGTCAACGTTTTGATCGACAATTAGGGTTAAAAAGAAACGTAGTCTCGAAATTTCGACAGCCAAGGGTTGGATGTCAACTCCAAATATAGATTTGCGTATTACTGCCAGCTTGTATAGGTAGCCGGGCGTTTGGATACCGTAGTTTTCACCTTTTTCTTTGATTATACTATCAAGTTCTTCTTCTGTCCAGCTTTCTAAGCTTTGGTCTAATTTCTGTCTGATGAGATACATTTTTTGCAGTATTCCCATAGGAAAAGCGCCTGAACCGCAAGCTGGGTCTAAAATTCTTATACTGTCTAAGCAGTTTTTAATCGTAGTAATTTCTTGTTTTGTAAAATCGTTTTCATTTTCTTCACTATAGTCTAAAAGTTTACGTAATTTTGGTTCATATTTTACTCTATCTTTAAACTTACTAAGTATATGTTCTATAAGAGATTCATCTACCATATATTCGACTATTTCGCGTGGGGTATAGAAACTACCGGAGCTTTTACGGGCACTACGCTCAGTCTCCGGGTTGATTTCGGCGAGTAGGTTTTCAAAGATTCTTCCTAACATTTCAGGATCCACAGAGATATCAATGTCGACAGGTGTGTTTTCGTCGATAGTGAAGTTGTATCGTTCAAAGAGGTCGAACAGCTCAGTGAACCATTCATCCGGTATTTTTAAATCCAAGCAGTAGTGTTGCTCTGATTTTTTACTGTATAGTTTATAATAATCATTGTGTGTATTGTAGTCAAATAGCCCGCCATTGAGGAATGGGATGTTCTCAAAATCTTGGTTAGCTTTAATGTCAGGCTCTCTATCCTCATGTTTTTTATTCATCACTTCAAAGAAGAGTGGTTCTAATACTTTGTGGTAGTAATCGCTGTTTTTAGCTACAGCGTCTGATGAAAGAATTGATTCAGGGATAAGCGGAATGCCTTTAATAGATTCTTTTTTCTTAAGGAACCAGCAAAACACCACTCTACCGATCAATCTGATGGCAAACTCTCTTTTAAGTTGGTCATCGTCTGCACAGGGTATCTTGAGCAATCCCTGATATTTGGTTTTACCTCTTTTCCCACCCACTAATTTGGAGAAAAGTTCAGAAAGACTATTATAGAAGTCTTTATTGACTATTTCAATAGAGAAGCGGTTTTTAAGGTTTTCGATATCTTCTATTCTGCCAGGTTTGAAGAGGTACTTTTCTATCGTATGCTTTTTTACACCTATGCCGAATAAGTAAGAATATCTTCTCGGGTTGGAGTAGCCTACTACTACTTTGTTACCATCAAGTTTAAGGTCACGCGTAATCAGGGAGAGTCGATAGTTTTTTTTATGCTCCGGCACTATAAAAACTAAAGCGTTTTGTGTTAATTGATTGTTTACCAATTTAAAGAGCTCTCTTGTAATAGAAACTCTTGGATCGTCACCTTTGACTTGAGTTACTTCAAACACTTTGAGTCCTAACTTATCTAAGCTGCCAAGGAGCGTAACTTCTTTGTTTAGATACTTAGACTCAAAGCCTAAATTAATCATGCTAATGTTCGAGTCATACTCCTCATCAAGTAACTGTCCTAATTGATTCTGCCATGCTTTTCGACTATACTCTTTATTAATAATGCTCATTCTGATCTCCTCTTATACTTCTGTTAACTCTTCTGCCAAGATGAGTGTTTCAGCACCATCTTCGATTTGGCTGGCTCGATTAATTATTCTTGAAAGGTATGTTTGTGGTACTAACATCTTTAAGTTTGCAACATCTTCAGACAGGTTGTTTTCATGGGTTCGTCTAACTATTGTGTGTGCGGAATCGGGCAAACTATTAAGATTTTTTGTGACATACAATAGGTCGTTGAGGTAATCTTTTTCTTGGGGCATTATTTGTGCTAATGCTTCTATTTTGTTGATTACTTCAACAAATTTAGTTGCTTTTGGTGGTTCTATTGGTGAAGCAAACATGTCTAACTTAGCTCTTTGATAGATCTCTTCAAAGTTATCGCTAAGCTTAAAGGCTTTTTCTATCTTATCAGCTTTGAAAAGCTCCAATGCGTCAATAGCTGTTAACTCTTCAGATACGTCTGGTGAAATTCCGAGCCTGAAAGTGTAGTTCTTTCCCTTTTTACCAAATAGGATGACTCCTTCATTGACAGGTGTTGATAACCTTCTAATCCTGGACTTATGGGGTAGTTCTCTGGCTTCTCTGACTATGTCGGGATGGTGTTGTTTGAGAAGGTAGAGTTCGTTTCTAAATTTGGCGTCCCAAGACTCTTCTTCAAACTCTTTCTGAGCTTTTTTGAACTCGTTGTTAAAATGAGTTTGAAGTTCTTCTTCATCAGTAATTGCCTGTGTATCTTCACCTAAAACAGCGTCTATGATGGCCTTTTTGAATTTAGAGATAGTTTTGCGTTGCACCTCTCTTTCACCGATGTCAGAGGGGAAATAGTTGTAGATATAGATTTTATCAAAAAGCATTTGACCGATCCTGTTGATACGCCCTACCCTTTGAAGTACCCTTGTGGGGTTGTAAGGGATATCATAGTTGAAGACTGTGCCAGCACGGTTTAAGTTCCACCCTTCAGATAGGGAATCTGTTGCGATGATGACATCAAAGTCATCCTTTTGGATTTCATTAGAGGCATCAAAGTTTTCTCTAACAACCCTATCAGTATCCTGCTTGGAGCCTTTTGAAGAGTAGTTTATTGCTCTGATACCGCTCTTTTTTAACTTTTTATGAACGTAGTCAACAGTGTCTGTAAACTCACTGAAGACAACAATTTTTCTTTTGGGGTCTTTTTTCAACTCATTTTTAATCTCTTCGATAAAATGATTTATTTTCGGGTCATCCATTACTCTGGAGCCATCACTACCAAACCACTCTGTCTGAATATCAGTAAGCAAATCGATATCTGAATTGAGGTCTTCTATAAATTTATCGTTGAGATAGTCTTTGGGGATAAAGAAGAGTCCCTTGGGGATACTACTTGGCTCCTCTGAATCTGTTAAGGTGGCCGCTTCATCTAACTCTTCCATTAGACTTTCACCGCTTGGGATATCTTTCTCATCAATATCAGTGTAGATTGGGATAGTCCCTTTTTTCATAATGGGAACTACGTCCCTTTCTATGTAATAATTCCTAATAATATGCATTGATTTGATCAGCTGATCCAAGGTCTTTTTGAACGAATCGATTGAGCTTTCGAAACGGCTTGCCAAGAAACGCATCATTAAGTTGGCCAGGTTAAACTGGCCTAATCTAAAAGCTTGAAGATTTATGTCTAACCCCTGGCTCTCAAGATACTTTGTAAATTCCGGTGGATTTATGAGGTATTCTACCGGTTTATAACGTGCCCCGTAAAGCTTTGCTGGAACCTCTATATTTTCAGAGCGCTGCTCCTCCTCCTTATCCTTTTGTTCTTTGGATAAAGGGGTTATCCTCTGTAAGGTTTTTAAGTATAACCCTGCTAAGTCACCCAACTGATAGACCTTTTCTACAGGGGGTTCGGCTAACAGATATTTTACCTTCTGCTTTTCCAAGTCCTTCTTATACGCTTCAATAATGTCGATGTCTAAACGGGAGCGGCGGATTATGATCGGCTCTAATACGCTACGTAACTCCTTGCCTAAACGATCCATTTTTATTGAATCAATAGTTGAAGTTCCTGTTTTAGAGCTCGCTTGACGATAGTCTCTGTAAATTTCATCATACTTAGACTTAATCTCAGACACAGTGTGAGATAAGTTTCGAACGCTACTCATCGTGGAGCGATACGGTATTTGAAATAGCTTGATTAAGGCAAAGAGGTCTTGAGGTTTGTTGTTGAAAGGGGTTGCAGTCAGAAGTATGACTTTGTTGCCCTGGCATAATTGGTGCAATGGTAGATAGTTTTCCGACTTTTCATTCCTAAAGTTGTGCGCCTCATCTACTATTATGACTACCTCTTCACCCAACAAAGTGTTCTGGTGATATTCTATCGCTTTATGGATAGACCTGGGGCCAAAAGTTCTTGAGTTTAAATGGAATAGTGGACTATACACCTGATCCCATTGATAGTGTAGCCCAGGAGAGGCAATTATGATTACTCTCTTCTTGAGGTTGTAAGCTATTGCTGATGCAATAATACTCTTGCCTAAACCAACTACGTCCGCTATCAAAACACCGTTGTGCTGATTGATAATAGATATACCCTTTGAAATTGCATCCTTCTGATATTTAAGGTCTAAAAAACGTCCCTTAGTTATTGTGTTAGGATAAACAATGTCACCCTCTTCTTCGACTTCAAAATACTCTAACAATAGTCTAACATATAATAGATAAGGAGATGGCAGCTTGTCTAACCAGATCTTTTCGAATACCTCAGTGTAAAAGTTGTCTTTGTGATCAGAGGTAACTAAATCGATAGCTTCATCCCATAGTTTATCAAATATTGCCTTGCCATCCGCATATTTATTGAGTAATAAAACATTCAGCTCCTGTCGATTGCTTAATCCAGATAAAGTTAAGTTACTTGAACCGGTTACCATTACACCGGGTGTTAAACCTTGGTTAGTATGGCTCGGCTTATATCCAAATAAATATAGCTTGGCGTGGTTGGGATCGGCTGTCTTTTTAATCTCTAAGGAACCGTCATCAATCTTATTCAAAAAAAGACGAAAGGCATCTTGTCGTTCTTTGGTGTCAAAATAGTTAGAGTTGTTGAATAAATCTACTAATCCCTCAAAGTAATCGTTCCTTATTTGTAAACGTGAGATACTCTGGCTGTTCTCATCAATATAAACAAACTCTTTAACTCTGTTGGAAAAAGCACGCTCGATATTCATACCCACTAAAATCTTGACTTTGACGTCATCAAGATTCTTGTAGATCTCTTCTAACCCAGAGAAGTAAAAGTAGCCTACTAATATGTCGAGAGCCGCAGTGTTAGGTAAAAAATTGTTGATTACTTCAGATAATAGAGTTTCGTTATTGGTAATAAAATGAGCCATAAAACCTCCCCTGTTAACAGCTAATACTATCCAATTATTTAGGACAATTAATGACGATAAGGGGATATCTGTCAAACTTTATCTTTGAAAACGCCTGGATTGAAGAGATTAGGGTGATGCTTTGGATCTGTTACCAATAAAAAAAGCAAGGGGCAATAGCTAAATTTACGAACTCAAAGTTCAGAGTAGTCTATGTGCTCCCTTGCTCAAGGACATGTGGCTATGTGAAATAGTGGCGAAATTAAGTCAATAAAAAACTTGATATGCCCGAGAAAAAACTTGTAACTTTCCCATCGAAATTGACCGTCAGAGATAAATCTGTTGACAATAGAAGGTTGTTTTAGTTTCTAAGGCAGTATATATAGTGTGAGCAGGATTGTGAGAATAAACGAGGTTTTGATATGAAGAATCTGATTCTAAAGCAACCAATGATGTATAAAGTTCTCCACGCTTTGATACCGATAGCGATATTTTCTATTTTGCTATTTGGTTGGCGCGTGTTGGCTGTGCTATTGGTAGCGAATTTGGCAGCGTTTCTAAGTGAATACGTATTTGTCAGAACTAAACCTAACGGTAAGGTTAGTTCGGCTGTGTTTGTAACTGGTACGCTTTTAGGTTTAATAGTACCCCCTACATTACCATTATGGATGGTAGCAGTTGGATCGGTAACCGCTATTGTATTTGGCAAGATGGTGTTTGGTGGTTTTGCGATGAACATATTCAACCCAGCAATAGTAGGTCGTACCTTTATCTATATCGCCTTTGCTAACGAGATGACTGCCGAGTGGGTACACCCTTTCAAGAGTCTACCCGGCGGTTTTGCAGCATGGTTGAGTCCTAACGTAGTAACCACTGCTACGCCGATTAAAGACAGTATAGGCTACCCACTTTTAGACCTTTTTAGAGGGACTATTCCAGGGAGTATAGGTGAAACATCGGCAATATTAATACTGCTTGGAGCAATTTATTTAATCGTCACTAAAACTGCTAAGTGGGAGAT
>JBBAFS010000065.1:0-9219 GCA_041655255.1 Sphaerochaetaceae bacterium | reverse complement strand
CGTAGTCAAATCGGTATTAGTTGCTCCCACTATTCGTACATCGACTTCGTGGGTGGTAGAAGACCCTACTCTCTCAAAAGTGCCATACTCAACAACACGTAAAATCTTCTCTTGAACCTCAAGGGGAATAAGGCCAATTTCATCTAAAAAGAGTGTCCCCCCTTCAGCCTCTTCAAATCTCCCTTTACGAGTCTTCGTTGCCCCGGTAAAAGCTCCCGCTTCATACCCAAATAATTCGGTTTCTATAAGAGATTGGGGAAGAGCAGCACAGTTCACTGTCACAAGCCGCTGTTGCCATCGTTGACTTAGATAATGAAGGCGTAACGCAGCTAACTCTTTACCACTACCTCGCTCTCCAACAATAAGGACGCTTCGGTCTACTGTTGCAGCTCGACTGAGATCTTGTTGAAAGTTAAGAAATATTTCACTCTCACCTAACGGTGTTTGGGATGTCCCTTTTTGCTGGTGTGCCATAGGCATATTTTACCACAGGAAGGTATATTATACCACTCTAAGTTTATAAAAGAGACTCTTGTCAAACTATTTGTGTTGATTCATAGTAGTAAAGGGCCTCTTTTTGTGTTGGCACAGAAGGTGCTGTAGTATAAGTAGCATAAAGCAAAGGAGATAATAGTATGGGAGTTTTTTCACGTTTCATGGATATAGTAAATGCCAACATTAATGCCCTTTTGGATAAAGCCGAAGACCCTGAGAAAATGGTAAAGCTGATGATGCAAGAGGTTGAAGATACCCTTATTGAGTTAAAAAGTTCTTGCGCCTCGATGATTGCCAAAGAGAAAGAATCTTTGCGTAAAAAATCTGAGGCAGAGCATAAAGTGGAACGATGGCAATCTCGAGCTGAGTTAGCTATCGATAAAGGGAGAGATGAGTTAGCCAAAGAGGCTCTTCTCGAAAAAAAGAGAGTCAATGACGAAATCTCTCGCTACCAAGAAGATGCCCTCTACTACGAAAAACTCGTAGTAAAGAGTAAAGATGATATCAATCGCCTTGAAGAGAAATTGCTCTCTCTTAAAGAGAAGCATCGCTCAATTATAGAAGAGAATCGGAATTCTGAACAAGAGACCTCATTTGCAAAGCAATCTACTCTTGATCGATTTGAGCAGATGGAGCGACAATTTGATCGGATGAAGTATTATGATCAACACTCCTCTACCGAAAAACAGTTTGCCGAATTAGAAGAGTTAGAAGAGATTGCTTCTGAATTAGAAGCATTAAAAAAGAGTAGACGTAAAGAGTCTTCAACATAGGGGTATCAAATGGAGAACATTGTTCAACTTGTAGCTGTTATTGCCCCGTTTGTCTTTGTCTACTTTTTAGTCAAGTTTGTGATTGAATCGAAGCAAAACCGTCAACAAGAGAAACAGAGAAAGACAAAACAAGAGAAACAAGATCTGGGTGAATTTGAAGCTGAGATACTCGATTTAATGAAGAGAATTGAAAATTTAGAAATTATATTACGATCGAAAAAGAGTAACGATTAGAAGGAATAGGAAGTATGGATATGGCTACGAAAAAATTATACCGCGCACGTGATGGGAAGATCTTTGGTGTATGCCAAGGGATTGCAGATTGGAAAGACCTCAATGTCGATTACTTACGACTTATCGTTGGTATCTCCATTCTGGTAACGGGTCTTTTCCCTGGAGCTCTGATTTACGCTTTAGTGGCCCTGCTTATCCCCATGGAGCCGACTCGTGTATATCGAGAAAACCAGAGCTCACGCTATAGTCATGAAGATCTACGAAGCACATTTGATCGCCTGAAAAGGAAAGTGCAAGGGATGGAAGATGAAATCTTTGACAAAGAACGAGATTGGGATCAACGATTCCACGATGAATAACACCCCCCCCCAAAGAAGGAACATCACACACGTTGTTCCTTTTTTTACTCCTCCCAAATATCAATACAGTTATCTATGGGAGCATTGAGCTCTGTTCACAATAATTCAGTGTAGCTCTCCCTCTCCCCTTGTGATACATCTCACAATGATCTTGAGAATTCGCTAGGAGTAAAAGAGTAAAACCATCTCTGCACTCAAGAGTTTCACATGATGAAGTTCATTTGTGTAACTTCTTTTTTCTTGTTTTAGGTTGACCCTATACGAAAGAATCAGTATTAATTAGAAGTCTAACTTTTTGGGAGAACCTATGAATCAAGATCACTGCATCCCCTTATTAACTCAAATTTCTCGCTTGAGAATGGCTAGGGCACACACCCTGCTCTCAACGCTTTCAGTGCACCCTTCGCAATTTTTTCTCCTCTCTCTTGTAGAAGCCAAACAAGATGTGAGCCAAGCTGAATTAGCGAAAATGCTTTTAGTTAAACCCCCTTCTTTAACAGTCATGTTACAAAGAATGGTGAAAAATGACCTTATTTATCGCTACGCCGATGCTGATGATGCCCGTGTGATGAAAGTGACTCTCACCGACAAAGGGAGAGAACTTCTCAAAGAGGGACAACATATCTTTGAAATTATTGAAAAAGAGACGTATGAAGGATTTAGCGATCAGGAGATAAAACAGCTTCACTCTCTGTTAGAACGAATTCAACGCAACTTCAACCCCCTTCATCAACAACAGGAGCCTGTATGTTAAAACTTTCTCGATTCTTAAAACGTTCTTCTCTTACGATCCTCTTTGCTGTATTACTGTTGATCGTGAAGGTAGGTACCGATTTATCTTTACCATTTTTTACTTCTCGCATAGTTAATATTGGAATTCAACAAAGTGGCATTGAATCTTTCATTCCCCCATCTTTGAGTGAACAAACCTTTACAATGTTCTTAGAAAAAGGGGAACAATCGACTACTGAAGCACTTCGCACCTCTTATGTGTATGATGAGCAACACCATGTATTTCACTTACAAAGCAATTACACCGTAGATGAATCGATGATGCTTGCCCTTATAAGTGGCCAAGGTGGCGATCTTGAAGATAACCTAGAGAAGCAACAGGCTATTGGATTTCTCACTCAAGAGTATGAGGCTCTTGGAATCAATATTGCATCTACGCAAATGAAATACATCTCTAAAATGGGACTTTTCATGCTCCTTGTTTCACTTGTTGGAATGGTAGCCTCTATTTTTGTCTCCTTTTTTGCCTCTCGAACAGCAGCACGCTTAGGTTCAGATCTTCGATCAGCCCTCTTTAGTAAGACCCTCTCTTTTAGCCAACATGAGATGAGTAACTTCTCAACAGCCTCTCTCATTACTCGATCAACAAACGACGTTCAACAAATTCAACGCTCGTTTGTGATGTTTTTGAGAATTGTGGTCTTTGCACCGCTGATGGCACTAGGTGGTTTTTTCCAAGTCTTACAAACCAATAGTAGTATCAGTTGGATTATCGGGTTGGCTGTAGTGTGTATTTTTACTATTGTTATTACCCTTTTTTCTTTTACTATGCCCCGCTTTAAACGACTTCAACTTCTGATTGATGACATTAACCGAATTGTACGAGAGACCCTCAGTGGCTTACAAGTTATTCGAGCATTTAATAACCAAGATCATGAGCGTAAGCGCTTTAAAAAAGCCAACGATGAGTTAACGAAAACAAGTCTTTTCGTTAATAGGGCTATGGGAGCTATGATGCCATTAATGATGTTAGTGATGAATTTCACGATGATCTTAATTGTGTTTCAAAGTTCTCGTCAAATTGCTGCTGGGCATATGCAAGTAGGGGACATGATGGCTTTTATGCAATATTCGATGTTGATCATCATGAGCTTTTTAATGATGACCATGCTCACTATTATGCTCCCTCGAGCAGCTATTTCAGCTAACCGTATTAATGAAGTATTAGATACTCCCATTACTATTACATCTATTGATTCACCTAAAGATCTCGTCTCAACTCAAGGTGAATTAGAGTTTCACGATCTCTCATTTCGATTTCCAAATGCTGAAGCTCCCACATTGTGTAACATCTCATTTAAAGCGCAAAGGGGGACAACAACAGCTATTATCGGGAGTACCGGTAGTGGTAAATCTACTCTTTTAAATCTTATCTTACGCTTTTACGACCCTTCTCAAGGTTCAATTACCCTTGATGGAATCGACCTTCGCACATTAGATCTTACTACGCTACGCTCTCACATCGGCTTTGTCCCCCAACAAGGATTGTTGTTAAGTGGAACAATTAACAGCAACATCGCCTTTGGAAAAGAAGTAAGCCAAGAAGATGTTACCCAAGCAGCTAAGATTGCCGATGCTCACAACTTTACTATGGAGCGTCCCGATCAATACGACTCATTTGTTTCTCAAAAAGGGGCAAACCTCTCAGGAGGACAAAGACAGAGAGTCTCCATTGCACGAGCTTTGGCTTCACATCCACAGATCCTCCTTTTTGACGATAGTTTTTCGGCCTTAGATTACAAAACTGAACTTAAGGTGCGAACTCAGCTCTACGACCACCATAAAGATGCAACAATCTTAGTAGTAAGTCAGAGGGTGAGTTCTATTATGCACGCCGATCAAATTCTGGTGTTAGACGAAGGACGCCTTGTAGGAAAAGGGAGACATAAAGAGCTGATGCACACATGTGAAGTGTATCAACAAATTGCCCAATCACAACTCTCAGCAGAGGAGATCACAGCATGAAAAAAGAAGCGACGACCCAAAGAGCTCCAATGCCCCGAATGAGACCTGGTGGTGGACCCGGTAGAGGATTGTTGACACCAACTGAAAAAGCGAAAAACTTTTCAACCTCAGCAAAAAGATTACTTACACAATTAAAGGCGTATCGAATAGCTTTTGGGTTTGTACTTCTGTTAGCTGTTGCTGGTACCATATTTAATATTGTCGGCCCCAAGATATTAGGAGGAGCGACTACCACAATTTTTGTCGGTATAACCCAACAAACTGGAATCGACTTTGAACGAATTGGCAAAATCTTAACTCTCCTTCTTATCCTTTATGCCTCAAGTGCGTTAGCTACCTTTATTCAAGGATTCACCATGAGTACCATTACTCAACGGATTTCTCAATCGTTGAGAACTGAGGTAACAAATAAAATTCACCGCATGAGTTTAAAGAGCTTTGATGCCACAACTCATGGCGAGATCCTCTCTCGAGTCACCAATGATATCGACACCTTAAGTCAAAACCTCCAACAAGGGGCTATGCAGATTCTTGTCTCAGCTGTCAGTATGGTTGGAGTATTGGTGATGATGCTCTCTATCAGCATCACCATGACCTTAGTAACGTTAGTCATTCTTCCAGCAAGTGCCCTCTTTATCCGTTTTGTGGTTAAAAAGTCACAAAAGTATTTTGTCCAACAGCAAAAGTCTCTTGGAGAACTCAATGGCCAAGTGGAAGAGGTCTACTCAGCACACACTGTGGTAAAAGCATTTGGTGCAGAACAGAGTATGATTGACCAATTTGAGAAAACAAATGAAGAGCTTAAAACGTCAGCGTGGAAAAGCCAATTTTTATCGGGCTTTATGATGCCAGTGATGCAAGGTATTGGAGATCTTGGATATGTTGCTATTGCCCTTCTTGGTGGAGCACTTGCTATTAGAGGTTCAATCTCCGTTGGAGATATTCAAGCTTTTATCCAATACATCCGTAACTTCACTCAACCCATTGCCCAAGTTGCCCAAGTGACGAATATGCTCCAATCGACAGTTGCAGCAGCAGAGCGAGTCTTTGAGTTTTTGGATGAGACGGAAGAAATTGATGAACCGTCTCAATGCTCAATTGGAAAGCTGAAAGGAGAAGTCGCTTTTAAAGATGTTCGCTTTGGATACGACGAAGAGAAACCTGTCATTCACAACTTCTCAGCTGTAGCACATCCTGGTAAAAAGATTGCTATTGTAGGACCCACTGGGGCAGGTAAAACAACCATCGTAAAACTACTGATGAGATTTTATGATATCCAAGAAGGTGAAATCACCATCGATGGGAACTCAATTTACCATCTTAGTCGAGGTGATCTTCGCTCCCACTTTGGGATGGTATTACAAGATGCGTGGCTCTTTAGTGGAACTATTAAAGAGAACATCCGCTACGGTAATCTCAGTGCAACTGATCAAGAGATTGAAGAAGCTGCAACAGCTGCCCGAATTGACCACTTTATCAAATCCCTCAGTGAAGGGTATGAGACTATGATAAATGAGGAGTCGTCCAACATCTCACAAGGACAAAGACAACTCTTAACCATTGCACGAGCTATTATTGCTAATCCGAGTATACTGATTCTTGATGAAGCTACTAGTAATGTCGACACTCGTACTGAAGTGTTAATTCAACAAGCAATGGATGAACTGATGAGAGGACGAACAAGCTTCATTATTGCTCACCGCCTTTCAACTATTAAGAATGCCGATCTCATTTTAGTGATGGATCAAGGAGATATTATAGAACAAGGGACACATCAACAACTTTTAGAGGCACAAGGATTTTATACCGATTTATATACCTCACAATTTGAACATCTTGAACAAGGAAGTGCATAAAACATCAACACATACGTCAGAAGAGAGAAAGGTGGTAACTTCATTTATTAAAAGAAGTTAAGTATAAATCGTAGTGTTTCCACCTCTTCTTATAACACATTCTTCATTCTGTGTTGACATAAGAGAGGGGTTTGTGTATGTTTAATGTGAGTCTTATAGAATAGAGAAAGTAGCAAGAAGGAGAGTAAGAGTGAAAAAAATAACAACAATCATCACACTGATTGCCATTATCACACTTCCTCTTTTCGCTTCTATAACCCCAGCTACATTTTCAGTAACAACCAGCGTTGAATATGACATGGTCATTAAAATTCTCGATGAGCCTGCCTCCACTATATCAGAATTAAAAGGAGCCACTAGTGTAGAGGAATTCCAAGTTGGGGAAGGAGAGGGACTTAAAACAACACTATACGCCGTGGTTGGAACAAACTTTGGTGGCTCTTTTGACATTGAAGTTACTGCTCCTCACATGACTCATAGTGTTCACACTCAATCAACTATCTCCTATACAGTTGATGAAGCACCTTCAGGTACTGGTAGCGAATTTATCCTTGCCTCAGCAGGGGCCTCTTCAATAGCTCGAGTCTTTTCTAAAGAATTTGACATTGAAGTAAATAGTAGTGAATATGAGAATGCCCTTGCTGGATCATACAGTGCAACAATGACATTTAATGTAGTAACCGACTAAAAGAGAGCTCTTACACTGAATAAGCCGACCTATGAAGGTCGGTTTTCTTATGTGTGAAGAATGACCCCTTCACCTAAAAATCCATTTACCTTCACAATAAAGTGGTTATCTGCTTGAGCGTGAATGATATGTTCACTCTCTTGAACAATTTGTAAGTGTTTAAGAGCATCCATATCTAAGAACCCTGAACCAAACTCAGGATTGATAGTGAGATACAAACTTCCTAAACTTGTGAGATTTTGGAAAAAGTGGGTTCCTTGACTTGGTTCAACTTGAAAGCCTTTAAGCCCTGTTTCAACAATGACTTTTGAACGGGAGATCTGAGACCATGCTACAGGAATACCAAGCCACGGATCACTTGAGCCTAATCTTCCTGCAACCAGTAAGATGTAATCTGTTTCAGAAGCGACCATCTTATCGTTTATGTTCTCTAACTCTAAAGCCATCTTTACCATATTCGCTGGATTAAATGAGTCAAATTTCACATAGATGATGTCCTTTATTGTGGTAAGATTCCCATTTCCTAACACAATGTGTGAATGAATCAGAGCTTTTTGACGATCCTCATCACTCATTGCGACATCACTCTCTTCTCTTCCTAAAGCAATGGGTCGAATCTGCAGTAAACTGAATTCAGGCTTATTGGAAGAACTTTGATCAAGTTGAACAGCAAACTCAATTTCTACAGGCCTTCCCATCGCCTCTTTTCCAATCTCAAGTATATCTTTTACAATGGATGCTACAGGAAAAGCATCGTATCTGAGCATGCCATTAAAGGTGATCACTTTACTCCCTTGTGCTCGAACAGACTCATCATATGTCCCAGACACAGGGTCTATGGTACTACCGATATACCTGAGAGATTCGGGAAACTGCTGAGCTTTTTCGACATCTAAGAGAGTGAGATTATCAAGTTCATCTATCTGTTGAGGGTTGTACCCTTTATCTAACTCTAAAGCATAAAATGTTTGTTGAGAAAAACTGTTTTTCCCTCCCATAAATTGGCCAGAGCGCTTCGGGTGTGAGGGAGAGAATCTGGTAGCTGAACCGTTATCGACCACAGCTTTTCCAAAACCAAAACAGATCATCCCTACTCCATCTTCAGGCTTCTCTCCACTGGGAGGATAATAGTTAAGAGAGCGACCTACTCCACTGGCATTAGGAAACCAATACGAATCATATTGTCTTCCAACAATCTGCTGGATGATAATAGCCATCTTCTCATCTGCCAACATATATCCTGTTGCAGCTAAATACTCTTTTGCTTTTTTAAAATAGGTAGAAGCCCATACTGTTTTGATCGCATCACTGAGTTGCTTCACTCTCACACTCTCGTCTCCTGTGTTGGGAATCATCACAGTCTCATACACCCCAGCAAAGGGTTGGTAGTGAGAGTCCTCCAATAAACTTGAAGAGCGGACACTTAAAGGTAAATCAATCACTTTAATAATATGCCGTAAGTGCTTAGTCAGTTCCTCATTTAAATCAGAAGCTAAAAAAAGAGCTAAGAGGTCTTCGTCTGAGATGTCACTACTGGCAATTTCTAAAAGGTTGTACTTCTCAACAAAAGAGGTAAATTGATCAGTAGCAATAACAATGGTCCGAGGAATCGAAAGATGGATATCTTTGTACTTACTCATAATAGATGTTGAACGAAGCACTAAGTTAATAAATGCAAGACCTCTCCCTTTTCCCCCTAATGATCCTTGTCCAATACGGCTGAAAAAAAGCGTCTCATCAAATGTGGTTCTACTAAATTGGGCAATAACTCCTTTGGTTCGTTCAAAGCGGTAGTTTCTGATGATATCGACTAACTTCTTTTGAACAGTGGGAGCATCTCCGTCATGAGGGATTTGAAGAGTCTTCACTTGTGCTGCTAATTGGTAAAGACTTTGTGCTCGTAGCCAACGAGAAAAATCATCCCCCTTACAATGATATTCAAAGCTCTCTGCAGGTATGGTTGGTAGTGTCTCTTGTAATTCCCGCATGGTGGTGATGTGGGCAATACTCTCCATAGTGGCTGGATCTTTAAAATAGAAAGGACCAAAACCATACTC
>JBBAFS010000064.1:0-9460 GCA_041655255.1 Sphaerochaetaceae bacterium | reverse complement strand
AACTCTCAGCACAAGTTCGCCCTATCTTAGCTACGGGATCGTTTTATCTAGCTGGAGATATTAAAAAGGCGTATGGGTTGTATCAAGAAGAACGGAGAAAGGTGTGTCTTTAAACTGGAAAGAGATCTCCCTTATCATTGAGGAACTCCCCTTACAAGGCTCTCTCATTCAGAAAGTTCATCAAATTAACTTTAACACCTTAGTTTTCGAACTCTATCATAAAGAGCGGAGGTTTTGGGAACTCTATGTTGAAGTGGGAACCCAGAACAGTCGTCTCCACTCACTGAGTAAAAACATCAAACAGGGGCGTAAGCGTAAGATGCCAAAGTTGCAACGCTTTATTCAATATATGAGAGCCCACGTTGAGGGCTTACGCATTAGGGAGGTGACTCTCCCCTCTTGTGATCGATTAGTGTTACTACACCTTGTTGGAAAAGAAGAACTTATCTTAGCACTGAGGCTCTTCAGTGGTCCTCATGCAAACATCATTGTGTGTGATCAAAACTTTGTCATCAAAGAGTTACTATTTCGTCGCCCTCAGCGAGGCGATGTTGCTGGTGAAATATTGTCCCTGCCCCCTCAAGGGGAAGATGATGGACGTTTTACTATTCGCCCGTACCCTGAAGATCAAAGTTTCAACTCTTTTATTGAACACTCATATAACACCTTTAAGCGCGAAGTAACAGAAGACTTATCGACACTTATTGATCGATACATCAATGAAAAACGTGAACATCTAGAAACTCTTATTGCCCAAACGATGTTACAGCAAAAAGAGGGCGTTAAAGGTGAGTCGTTCAAACAAAAAGCAGATCTTCTTTCCTCTTACCGTCATCTTCTTAAAGAGCATCAAAAAAGTGTCACATTAGAAGAACAAGAGATTACCCTCAATCCTGCATTAAGTATTGAAGAAAATATTGCCTACTACTATGCACAGAGCCAAAAAAAGAGAAAAGCAGAACAAAGAAAACACGATCGCCTTGAGTTGCTTCACACCGAACTCAACGAGCTCGATCAACAACAAAAACATTTTTCTCACATTGAACTAAGTGGTAGTAATCAAGAGAAACGAGAACTAATCATTCAACTCAAAAAAGAGCAATCTAAAGAGAAAGAGACCAAAGCTCCTCAAGGTAAAAGTATTGGCTTACAGTTTACCAGTGGCATATTCACCTTATTAGTTGGAAGAAATGCGAAAGAGAATGATGAACTACTACGTACCAAAGTGAGAGGAAATGATTGGTGGTTCCACGTTCGTCAAGGAGGAGGAGCCTATGTCTTTGTCAAAGCCATCAGTGGAAAGACTCTCCCACTTGAGACAATGTTAGATGCAGGGAACTTAGCACTATTATATTCTAAACAAAAATCATCTTCTAAAGCAGATCTCTATTACACCCAAGTAAAATATCTCCGTCGTGCAAAAGGAGCTAAAAAAGGGACTGTGTTACCAACAAGTGAAAAGAACCTCACAATTTCACTAGATGAGAAGCGTATTCATCGGTTATTCTTAACCAAAGAGGGAGAGTAGCGTGAAACAAACAATTACCATCACTCACGGTGATTACCATAACGTGCCATCGACTTTTATCCACATTGGTTCAAGTGAAGGCGATTTACCGCTCTATCTTCTTTCAGGTGAAAAAGAGAGTGGTTTTATCGTAAAACATGGGATTGTATCGCCTTGGTACTACCACAGTATTATCGACCGAGATGGACAAAGAACTATTGTGTGTGATGCTATAAGTCTATTAGCGTGCCACGAACTGTGTGATACCTTACGTGATGATGCCCTCAAGAGAATAAGAGAGTTAGCTCAAGGGATGACTCTGTTACCTACCTCCTTTTTTGATACAAGTGATGGGTTTATTGAGACTTGGAGAATCTATTTTCTGAAAGAGGGAGGAATTCTTATTCTTCCTAAACAACTTTCGCTTGTCATTAATCACACTGTTGATCAATCAATCAGAGAGGCACATTATTTGAGGTTCATCCAATCAAAAGTAGATCCCCCGTTTGCCCTTATTCACCAATTAACACAACTGTTATACCTATCGGTGATGGGATTTGCCCCGTTTGAACTTCCTCTTGTAAAAACAACAAAAAACCACCATATTCCACTAGCTTTAGCCCACCGCTCTTTAGATACTCCAACTTCTCAATTCATTGATGACGTATTAGAGATGAGTCAGCAAAAACAAAAAGAGGTAGCCCCAAGTACCTATGCAGCTAATGAGAACCTCAAGTGGTTTGTATCTCATACCGAGCACCTTGTGTGGAATGTAGGACCACTACCTGAAGACCTTGATCAAGTTGCCCAAAGTGATAACTCTTTTGCAACCTACTACGAGCAAAAAAAGAAGGCTTCCAAGCGACACCTCTTTTTACGTAAGAGAGGCCCTCTTATTGCAACCATCGCCATTACCCTCATAGTAGTCTCTTTAACACTCTATTCATTTCTTCATACCATCTTCAAAGCTCCACCTACTACCCACTACAATCAACAAGAATTAATCTCTTATATGTTTGAAGCTCGTAATGCCTTAGATATGCAAGCACTGGGTGATGTGTTTGTTCGTAGCAGTGCTAACCCATTTGAGAAAGAGGTATCGACACTGTTAGTGAGTTCTAAGATGAGGCAAGTGTATGACAACATCGAGGCTGTGGTGCGAGCTGATGTGTGGGAAAAACAAGGCAGACCCCCCATCGCTGAAAGTGCCATCATTTATGGTGTGGATGATCTACATATTGAACAAATCAGCGAAACAACCTTCAAAGTTGCTTATAACCTGTATGTACCACTACTACAACAAGAGAGTTCTAGTAGTATCGTACAACAGATTCATCAACAGGCTCTGGTGTTTCTCACCGATAAAAAGGGGTATTGGACGGTTGAGACTTTTACCATCACTGACTCATTAGATCCCGTATTGATTACAGTCAATACTACCTCTGAAGATAATCGCCTATTAAACGAGTAATTGATTCATCATCATCAGGGTGGACCCAATTAACGTGATCAAGGGATCTAAAGAAGGTCATTTGTCTTTTAGCGTAGCGACGACTGTGTGTAATAATCATCTCTGCCACCTCTTCATCACTTATACTAGGATCATCTATTTGGGTAAAAAACTCTTGATAACCAATACCTTCCATTGCTGGCCAATGACGCTTTGCCCCCATTTTTAGAAGCTGTTCAAATTCTTGTTTTAATCCCTCATTAAACATAGCGTGAACTCGATTACTAATTCGTTGATCTAACTCTTTTTTATCTCGCTTTAACCCAATAATAAGGGGAAGAGTTTTTAAACGAGATGTGGTAGGAAGGGCAAAATCAGAGAGAGGTAAGCCAGTAGCGTGATACACTTCTAAAACACGGGTAATTCTATAACGATCATGTGGGTGAATCTTTTGAGCTGAAAGAGGGTCAATTTCTTGGATGTAGGTATAACACCAACTTAAGCCTCTCTCTTTCACAAGAGATGAAGCAAACAATCGTGATGCTTCATCACTTTTGGGAGTTAAGGGTACTCCGTAGTAAAAATGCTTAAAATAGTAAGCAGTTCCTCCACACAACAGTGGGATATCTCCCTCATCATGGATTTTCTTCACTGCCTCATCGGCCAAATGTACAAATTGTCCCACAGAGAAAATCTCGGAGGGCTCTGCGATATCAATGAGGTGGTGAGTTATGGTATCTAATATAGCTTGTTCTGGTTTTGCCGACCCAATGGAAGCATGACGGTAAATCTGCTTTGAGTCGGCGTTAATCACTTGGTAGCCGCTTTGAAAGTGCTGTTGTAATAAGGCAGTCTTTCCGACACCAGTAGGACCAAATAAGAAGATAAGAGAGTTACTCGTCATCTCCAACTGTATACTCTATCTCTTCCTCTAAGACTCTTTTGAGGACTTGAGAGACTACTTTTTCATTGTTATTTTCGATCTCTTGATCACCGTTTGCAGCTAAGCGGTTCGCTAAGCTAATAGCAACACATGTGGTCTCATAGACATTACTCTCATCATCGATTAATGCATCTAAAGGAATACTCAATGGACTCTCCTTTACTAAAATTTTCATTCTCGTAACAGCAAGAGGATATACTATTTACCCCCTTTTGGCTAGGGGGAGGAAGTGTAACACAATAAGGAGGAAAAAAGCCTCTTATAAAGAGATTTTTATAATTTCCAATTCACTCCTAAAACAAACTGCCAATCATGAGTCTCCTTTGCTGGCACATTACCTTTATTCCAATTATGAAGATAATCAACTTGAGAGATAAAGCCTAATGTCTGTAGATAGCGAGAGTTGTGTGTAACAAAAGGTGTTGTCTCAACTTGAACAGAGACGTGAACAGTATGTTCAACCTTTTCTGATGAT
This sequence comes from Sphaerochaetaceae bacterium, assembly GCA_041655255.1. Lineage (GTDB taxonomy): Bacteria > Spirochaetota > Spirochaetia > Sphaerochaetales > Sphaerochaetaceae > JBBAFS01. The sequence goes on along the minus strand of JBBAFS010000064.1, from coordinate 5,085 downwards.
CCTGATGGAGTTTTTTTTATTCACAGTACTCACTCTGATGACTGATAAACAGATCAGTAGTAATACACTTATAAAAAATCTTTTTTTCATGATAATCCTCCATCTACGATGGCATTGGTTTATCACTTTTCCAGTAGTTAAGAGACACATTATAGTACAAGGCAAAGTGTTCCATGCCTCATAAATCTCTCTCCTCATACGGTGATGTTAACCATAACACTAGAGAAGGCTCTTCTCAATGTATTGTTATTATTATGTCTGTTTTTGTTTAAAGAGAATTACATGATGAAAGGAGATAAAAGAGAGATAGATATTGACTCAATTTTAGAGTCGTTTTTCTACTTCACTGACAATTTGGTGTGCTATCTCTTCGGCAGTGAAAAGTTCAGTGTCGATAACAATATCGGCAATTGAAGGGTCGTTGTTATCGATGTTATACAACCTTTTATAACGGGCACTATCATTAGCATCACGCTCTTTAGTTTGTGCAAGGCGATCGGCGTACGATCCCCCTTCTCGCTCAAAGATTCTACGTGCACGTACTTCATCACTTGCAGTAAGATATATTTTCACATCGGCTTCTTGTAACATCCAAATAGCTAATCGACTCCCTAAGACGCAGTTAGTTTGCTCTAATGCTTTTTTGACTTGTGTTCTGTCTAATTCTAAATCGACGTTATCATCAATTTCTGCTTGGCGGTGTAATTCCCAAAAGTCGACACCCTTTTCAATAGCCATAGCCCTAAAGGTGTAATTAATAAGAGGATAGTTGAGTTTTTGAGCTACTAAGGTGCTCACAGTGGTATTTCCACATCCACTTTTTCCCGAAATGGCGACTCTCAAAGCTTCTCTCCTATTCGACGTTTCGCACCTGCTCACGGAGGTTCTCTACGTAATCTTTCATTCGTACAACATGTTGACTGACTTCGACCATAGTACTTTTACTTCCGATAGTATTAATCTCACGATTCATCTCTTGGCAAATAAAATCGAGTCGTTTACCAATTGCTTCACTACTTTCTAAGAGCTCTTTAAAACTGGAGATATGACTACGTAATCTCACTAACTCTTCACTAATAGTGTATTTGTTGACCAACAGAGCTACTTCTTGGTAGAACCTGTTTTCATCGACTTCTTTTGATTCAAGTAGTTGATCAAAGCGTTTTAACAAAGACTCTTTAAGATACTCTTCTAACGAGGTGGCCCTTTGTTCGATATACTCAAGTGAGTGAATTAATTCATCTACAAAATGTTTCATCGTCACAAGGGTGTGTTCTCCCTCTTGTTGCTTGGAGGCGAGTAATTGACTCAGTGCGTGTTCAAATGCTTTTTGTAACAGCTCTTCATAAAGGGAGGTATCACGTTCTTTTACTGCAATCACAATGTTTTCATTTGATAGATAGTACTCAAGGCCAACACTTTGTTGTGATTGAGTGAGCTTTTGAATTGTTTCACATGCCTCTTTGTAAGCTGCTAAAGCACCTTCATCGACATGAAGAGCAAGATCGCTACGTAAGGTACGTACACGAATAATTAATTCCACACTTCCTCGTTGGATCTCTTTTTTAAGTCGAGAAACAAAGCTTTGTTCTAAGGAGCCTAAAGAGGGGGGAAGATTTACACTGATATCTAAGAATCGGTTGTTATACGATTTAAGTTCAACACTGAGATGAACGTGTTCGTTTTGTGCTTCACTGTAACCGTAACCGGTCATACTTATCATGATGTGCTCTCTCTCTGTTTTGCAATATGTTGAGCCAGTTGATAGTTATTCCCTGCCCCCATCGTAATACACACATCACCCTCTTTCAACAAAGGAGCGATATGAGTGATCAATTGAGTCTCATTTTCAATATACGCTGCTTGAGTCAATTGAGCTAATTTAAAGAGCAAAATTGAATCTTCTCCTCGGTCGTTACGACTTGAAGCATATATTGGTCGTAAATAGACCTTATCTGCTTTCTTTAAGGAAGAGACAAATTGGTTAAAGAGATCTTTAGTCCTACTGTAGGTGTGTGGATGGAAAATAAGATGGATGGGCCGATTTGGGTACAAGGCTTTAATAGCATCAAGAGCTACCACTATCTCTTTTGGGTGGTGAGCATAATCATCTATGTAGGTAATTCCATCTATTTCAGCTAACACCTCTAAGCGCTGTTTTGTTTTAGGATACGTTGCTGCTTTTAGGAGGTAATGATAAAAGTTCTTCTCAGCTAAGACCGACTCTGTAGTAAGAGCAATATTGCGTTGTTGTAGGTGAATGGCTGAACAAAGAAGCGCTGCAGCAACTAAGTTTGTTGCCAAAAGAGGGGAACCTAATGGGTGTGTATATACAGTAGGTTCATCATTGAGAGTAAAACTGTGAGGATCTACACTGTTAAGGCGAATCATACTCTCTGGGTGTAAACCGTACGTGAGTACTTGAATTGGCCTCTCACTTTGAATCTTTTGAGCAAGCTCATAAGAAGAGGGTGTATCTAAGCTGATAATAACAAAAGACGAGTCACTTAAGTTCTCTACCCGCTTGGTAAATGCTGCTACAAAGGACTCAGCATCACTGAAGTAGTCGGTGTGATCCCACTCAATTGAGGTAATCACAAGTCCTTTTAGTTCATACATTTGAAAGTGATCACGATACTCACACGCTTCTACTGCAATGTAGGAGAGTTCTTTGTTCTCCCCTCTTTGAGGAGGTGTGAGTAATTGAGAGCCATAAATAGCTGCATATCCATCACCAGAATCTGAGAGCATCCAATCAACTGCTGCTGTAGTTGTCGTTTTTCCATGGGCTCCACTGATTCCATATAAAGAGAAGTTTGTTCCCAATAGAGCAATAAACTCAGGATACGTGTACGTGGGAATCCCTTTTTCAGTTGCCTCAATTAATTGCGGATGGCTTTCAGGGTCATAGGAAGCTGAGTAGATAACTACTTGGGTCTTCATTGGTAATGGGGAGAAGTGATCTTCACTGTACTCAATGTTCGCTTGAGCGAGGATGTCATCGGTGTAAAAACTCGTAGGAGAATCACTACCAGATACATAAGCGCCTTGCTCTTTTAAAAAGAGAGCCAATGAAGAGAGGCCGGTTCCTTTTATTCCAACTAAATAAAAGAATCTATCGACAAAAAAAGAGTGCCCGATAGAAACACTCCTTTTTATCTCGTTATTGTTGAGGTTCTTATCGTTTGTGAGATGCATTGCACTGTTTACAAACTTTAGTTTTGCTTCCATCGAGTTCAATTTCATATAAAACTTTGATGCCAGTTCTTTTACAGACAGGACAATCTCCACGTCCGTTGTTGACTTGATCTCTGATGCCTGCGCCTCTGTGTGCTTTAGCCATGAATCACTCCTTGCGGTGAAAATAAGGTTGGTAGAATAATAGTGAGGCACCAAATACTTGTCAAGGTATCAAGGGAATTACCTTTTACCCCTTTAAAGAGATACCATCATATTTCACCCAGTAAAGAAGGGTTTTCACTAAAAGGAACCAATGAGAGCTTGAAAAGAGAGGTTTCACTGTATACAATAGTTTCACCACATTGGTGAAAGAGGTGTTTTAAGTGAAACCTATGTATAGCTTACAATACAATGCGTTATGCCTTAATCTCAAGCAGGTTCCAGCAGTAGCCGATTGTTTTATTGATAAAAATGTAGAAGATGGATTTATAGTTCAAGTTAAGTTTAAAGATGGGCATCTCTTTATGTTAAAAGTATTTCTTTTAGCAAGAGCATATCCATCAATCATTTCGTCATTGAACATAACTTCTTCTCAAGAGGAGCACGACTACTACGTAGTTATGGCTCCTTATATCTCTGCTGAATCTGCCAAAATATGTGAACAACAACAATTCGGATATATGGATTTTTCTGGAAATTGTCGATTATTATTTCACTCTTTGTATCTCAAGATAGAGGGTAAGCCTAATGCACATAGTGAAAAGAGAGCTCTACAATCAATCTTTGATCCACGTTCAAGTGTCTCTTCTGCCATCTTAAGAGAAATCATGAGTGATACAACAAAAAGGTGGAGACTAAAACATCTTTCAGAAAAACTGAATTGTAGTATCGGTCAAGTCTCTAAAGTAAAAAACTACTTAGAAGAGCAGTTATGGGCAAAAATGGGTCCCGATGGCATTGAGGTTACTCAGAGTTCTGCCATTATGAACGCCTGGAGTGAGGCGTATTCAAAAAAAGAAGTGTTTGCTGAAAAAATTGAGTGCTATACACTTCTACCTCTTTCTGATTTTGAAGAACAACTCCAACAGATCTCACGTAATTCAGATATAGATATCTATCTCACTGGTTTTTCAGGCGGTGTTCGTTATACCCCTGTTGTCCGTTATAACAAAGTCCATCTCATTATCACAGCTGATCAGCTATCTTCATTTTTACAGTTAGCTCCCTGTACTCAAGTCGATTCTGGAGCAAACGTCCACATCTATGTATCCACACAAAAAGAGATTCTTTTTGATGCTAGAACAATACATGGTGTTCAAGTAGCATCTCCTGTTCAAGTATTTCTGGATTGTATGAAGTTATTTGGTAGAGGCGAAGAACTTGCCCAAGCAATATTAACTAAGGAGATTGAGAAATGATTTTAGATGAACAAATACATGCCTTTTTGGCATTGCTCAGATAATTCAAAATTTAAAATCCCCACGTCATACCAAATAAAAGTCGTACATAGTTCTCTTTAAGTGGAAATTCAGCTGCCACATCTAAAGAGGCATTTCCGTAGTGTGCACCTAAGCCTAAGGAGAATGTACCACTGCCATCTAAAGTAAATAAGGGGGAGTCTTCCCCTTTAAATTCAAAGTATCCTGTACGTAGAGAAAAGCTGAGATTAGGAAGCAACTGTAATATCCCCTCTAGGCCAAAATGGACCTTTCTTTGTTCAACATTTCCTAGATTAGTTGCATCAAAAGAGCCTTTTGCTACAATCTTTCTTAGCTCATTGTACTGGTTAAATTGGGGTGTTGAAAATGCAACTCCTAATGCTGCACCTCTGAAAAAGTCGGACGGATCTAAGACCAACTCATTGGTATCATAGGTGAGTCTAAAAAGTGAGTCGGTCATTAAAGC
>JBBAFS010000063.1:0-9467 GCA_041655255.1 Sphaerochaetaceae bacterium | reverse complement strand
CTTTGGCATAGTGTTTTCCTAATCGTTGATCAGCGACAACAAAGGCGAGATCGATATGCTTAGGTAACAGATCTAACTCTTTATGATAAGAGATACTCATCTCTTTTGTATACGAGTCTCCCTCTTCTTCCCAAAACCAGTTATTCAAATCTCCAGCATAGTAGATTGTTTTTCCCTCTGTTTGAATAACAAAGGCAACCCCTTCATCAGTAGATTTCAACGTTGAAATTTGCATTGAATCGACTTGTAGTGTTTGATAAGGCTCCACCCAGTGTATAAAGAGCTGAGAGGGTACATCAGCTTTAGAGATATCATCACTGAGGATATAGTGGATTTCATCAGTGTGAGTGAGATGGAAAATACGATCAGAATAGTGATCACCATGATGGTGCGATACAAACATATAAAGTGGTTTTTTCTCAAGCGGGGGTAAAGTCCCTTGTACATAATCAAATAAGAGGTAGTGTGTACCAGCATCAATGACAAACGAGCTATGTTCTATATACGTCACATCCATGCTCTAAAGATAAAGTCGCCTTTTATGACAGTCAAGCACACTCTTGTTGGTTGCCTACTGATTGAGTACACTACCCATTATGCTCATTCAAGCTCAAAATTACGAAACACTTGTTCACGCATTACAAAAAGAAGAGCCTCAATTGATACAGCTTCTTAAGCATACTCCACCCGCAGAGCCATTGGTGGATCATCTTTTATTATATAGTCGACTGTGCAACATCTCCTCTTTTGCATTGTTAGAGAGTTATAAGGTGGTTAAAGAGGCTTTTGAACCTTTTCAAGACTCTGACTCAATTATCTCATTACAAGGCACTAGTGCCCCATTTCTCTATCTTAGAGGAGATCACTCTTTATTAGATAAACCAATTATTACCATCACAGGGACAAAGCGTCCTAGCATCGAAGCGCTGATGAACCTACAACAAAGTATTATCCATCTCTCTAAACACCATGTGATTGCTCTTAGTGGAATCGACAGTGGAGTGGAACGTAGTGTCCACACCATCAGTGCAAAAATCTCTCACCCCTCTATTGCAGTCATACGAACTTCATTAAGCGAAGTAAAAGAGAGCTCTTCTCATATCCCATTAATAGTTTCACCTTTTTCATATGTACGTAAGACCCAAGCCTCTTTTATCCCAATAGCCAACACTCTCAAAGGGAGATTAAGTGAGGCAACATGTATCATAGAAGCTTTTGATGGAGAAGCTTCAGTGAAGCAAGTTCACTATGCCTTAGAGCAACAAAAACAAGTGCTCTTATTTGAACACACAGCACACTCACGCTCTTTGATGTGGCCAAGAAAGCTAACTCCAAAAGAGCTTGTAAGTACTATAAAAAAAGGGAATGAAATCTATAAAAAGGTCTTTGTGACCCCCATAGAGGTAGATAAAAGACAACTTACACTCTTTTGACTCATCTTGACACTGCTTAAACAGATGCATACTATTTGGTCTTATGAAAGCAGATCAACTACGCCAAGCCTTTATAGATTTTTTTGTCTCCAAAGATCATAGTCATATCTCTGGAGCCTCCCTTATTCCCGAAAACGACCCAACTGTGTTGTTTACAACAGCGGGGATGCACCCTCTTGTTCCATACATTCTTGGTCAAGAACACCCAGCGGGAAACCGATTGGTGAACTACCAAAAATGTATTCGTACAGGAGATATCGACGCTGTTGGAGATCCTCACCACCTCACATTTTTTGAGATGTTAGGAAACTGGTCTTTAGGGGATTATTTCAAAAAAGAAGCTATCCACTACAGTTATGAATTTTTAACAACTGTATTAAACATTAATAAAGACCTTCTCTCAGTGACAGTCTTTGAGGGAGATGAAGAAGTTGAACGGGATGAAACAAGTGCCCAAATATGGGAAGCTTTAGGGATTCCTAAAGAGCGAATCTATTTCCTTCCACGTGAAGATAACTGGTGGGGACCTGCTGGTGAGACTGGCCCTTGTGGTCCAGATACGGAAATGTTTATCGACACAGGGCGTGAAGCTTGCTCTTTAGAGTGTCGTCCAGGATGTTCTTGTGGTAAATACTTTGAGATTTGGAATGATGTTTTTATGCAGTACAATAAAACTGCAGATGGTTCATATGTTCCCATGGAGCGTAAATGTGTCGATACTGGCATGGGGATTGAACGAACTGTTGCCGTGTTGCAAGGGAAACAAAGTGTCTATGAAACTGAAGTCTTTGCCCCCCTTATTGATAACATAGAACGACTCACAGGCTACACATACCACGAAGATGAGTCTAAAGATATCTCCGTGAGAATTATTGCAGACCATGTTCGTACCAGTGTCTTTATTTTAGGAGATCAACGAGGAGTCTCCCCATCTAATGTTGGACAAGGATATATTCTACGTCGTCTCATCAGAAGAGCTGTTCGTCATGCACGTAAGTTAGGCATTGAAGGAAAGTTCATGGGCGATTTAGCTCATGTTGTTATTGAGCAGTATCAAGTGGCGTATCCAGAACTTGCCTCACATGAAGATTTTGTGATGAAGGAGTTGGCTTTAGAAGAAGAGAAATTCTCCTCCACGTTACAAAAAGGGGAGCATGAGTTTGAAAAAATGCTTCCAAATCTGTTAAAGGGAAAAAGTAGAACCATTGGTGGGCGCGTTGCTTTTAAACTGTATGACACATTTGGCTTCCCCTTAGAACTCACCGAAGAGTTAGCTAGCGAACATGGTTTTGATGTCGATGTAGAGGGTTTCAAAAAAGCTTTTGAAAAACACCAAGAGGCCTCTAAAGGGGGATCAAACCAAACCTTTAAAGGGGGCTTAGCTGACCACAGTGAGCTAACTACTGCATTACACACTGCAACTCACTTACTTCATAAAGCGTTGATTCAAGTCCTAGGAGACCACGTTGGTCAAAAAGGGTCAAACATTACCCCTGAACGATTACGCTTTGACTTTACACACCCCTCTCCCATGACGAAAGAAGAGATTCAGAAAGTTGAAGAGATTGTCAACGATGTCATAAAAAGAGATCTCCCTGTCAGTTATGAAACAATGACTTTACAACAAGCCAAAGAAGTGGGAGCTATTGCCCTGTTTGATGGTAAGTATGATGAAAAAGTAAAAGTCTACTCAGTGGGAGACTTTTCTAAAGAGGTGTGTGGAGGCCCACACGTTGAAAGAACCGGTTCAATGGGTCATTTCAAAATTAAAAAAGAGCAATCTTCCTCTGCCGGAGTAAGACGAATCCGTGCAGTATTAGAAAAATAAGACCTCTTTCACATGTGATGCGATATACCAACTACAGCCTGCATACGCAGGCTGTTGGTGTAAAAAGTGGTAGCAAGTGTGATAATTCACGTGTGAAATCATCGTAAATCTTGAATAAACGGACAAATCCGATAAATTACTTCACTTTACAAACTCGTTTTATTAGTTTGTATTGACTTTGTATTAGCTCAGTCTAAAATGAAATCAGCTTGAAAGACGTGTTCATGCACGAAACAAGGAGATGGTTATGAAAAGATTTGCTGTTCTTCTTCTCTTGCTTCTACTAATCGGAACGATGAGTATGTTTGCAGCACCAAGCCGATCTGGCTTAGGTGTAGGACTTTCTACAGGATTACCCTTCCACATAGGACCTGCAGTCGAGTATGACTTTGGTCCAGCGTATGCAGCGCTGGAACTTGGGTATATGAGTTTGGGGACAGACTATTTCATGTTGAAGATGGGTGGAGGGTACAACTTTCCAACACCGTTTATTCAAAATGATTGGAGTGTTGACCTCTATTTAAGTGTGGGTGGAAACTTTGGACTCTATTTTATGAAAGGATTTACCCTGTTTTCGATGGACATCCCCGTCACATGGACATGGTATATGGATGATATCCCCATGAAATTTTATGTCCAAGCGGGACCATTACTCACATTCTCTGGTGGCTTTAATGCACTGTTTACTGGTAGCATCGGAGCGATGTACCAATTTGATTTATAGAGAAGAAGCCGCCTTGTGGCGGCTTGATGTTCTACTCTTTTGCTTGGAGATGCTTTGTTGCTAATTGTCCACATGCTCCACTAATCCCTCGACCTCGAGCGAATCGTCGTGTGTAAGGGACTCCAAGAGAGTCTAATAATCGGGTGAAGTGGTGAATCTCTTTTGTTGTTGGTGTTTGGTAATCCAACTCAGAAGCGGGATTCCATGGAATAAGGTTCACCACTACGTCCAAACCACGAACAAAGGTGGCTAATTTTTTTGCATCTTTTTCAGCAATGTTTTCCCCTTTAAGCATCACATATTCTAATGTCACTCTTTTCTGAGTAGAGTTTTGATACTCAATAAGAGCCTCTTTAAGATGCTCTAAAGGGTAGGCTTTATTAATAGGCATTAAATGATTTCGTAGTGTATTATCTGCAGAAACTAGACTCACTGCCAATCCTACAGGGACTTTTTCAACAGTGAGTTGTAAAATGCCTGGTACGACGCCACATGTACTGATGGTAATTTTTCGGTGGCTAATATCAAAGCCTTTAGGGTCATGTAAAAATGAGATGGCTTTTAAGACGCTACTGACGTTCGCCATCGGCTCGCCCATTCCCATAAACACAATGTTACCCACAGTTGGATCGATATGCCGTAAGTGGACAAACTGTTCAACAATCTCAAACGCTTTGAGATTTCTCTCTAATCCCATAGTGGCTGTACGACAAAAAGTACAGCCCATAGCACACCCAACTTGAGATGAGAGACAAGCGGTGCTTCGCCCCTCTTTATCGGTAAGTAATACCGCTTCAATGACTAAGTTATCATGAAGTTGAAGGGCGATTTTCGTTGCGCCACTTTCGTCAGTTTGTGTTTCGATGATCTTGCTCGAAAGAGGAGATCCCATATCGTTATTCAGTCGTTCACGAAGAGTGAGACTTAAATTCGTCATGTCATCAAATGTGGTAACCCCTTGGGTTAGCCACTTGTATACCTGTTTGCCTTGGTACGATTTCTCTAACCGTAATGCTCCTAATAGCTCATTTGGCTTTAAGGCATAAAGGCTTTTGGGCATACGCACAGGTTCTTCCATACATCTTGCTCCTTGATGGTATGTTACGAAAACATAGCAATAATTGCTAGTAAGACACCTGTAATTCCCTCTCCTCCTAAAAATCCACTGGCAATTAAACCAGCACGCTCATCGATACGTTGAGTGTTCTTTGATTTTGATAAAGCTTTGAATACTAATAGCACTATGGCACCAAAGCCCATAATCATAGAGATGTTTATGGGAAGGTAGATACCAAGACCCAATGTAGCTGCAGGGATTGCTAAGATATAGAGGGCTAAACCAATAACAGCTCCTATGATAAAAGCCGGAACATGACCAAGACCTCCAACCATAGCAGTAACAGCTTGAGCTTGAGGAGCAGGAAGTAAGTCACTTCCAAATCCACCAAAGGACTCTTTTAAGACAAAGAGTGCAATCACAGCAACAATTGATCCAACAAGACCACCAAAACCTTCAGCGAGAATTTGGCTCATAGGGCGAGTTTTGAGCATATGACCGCTGGTTAAATCATTCATCATATCTCCAGTAAGACCACACGCTACAGCAGTGACAGCTGCTACACTAAAAGCAGCAATAGTTGATGGGCTGTAGAATATTTGAATGGCTAATAAGACTAAAATCCCAAATATCTCCATGGGGTTAATTCCTGTTTGACCAGTGAGCATCGCAGCTAACTGAGTTGTGAGATAAATTCCAACGATGGTAATAAGTACTTGGATAAAAGAGATCTCAGTAGCTACGGTAAGAGCAATAATAACAAAAGCGATAATCACTAGAGAGATAGCTTTTTGTGTGGTCGTGAGGAGTTGGAAACCTCCACCTTTTTTCTCTTTTGATGTCCCAAGCTGGCGCATTTTTGTGATAGCTGCTTTCACTAAAATACCTAAGCCTGTTCCAACCATCATCCCAATACCAAGGTTTTGTCGAAATACATCAGCATGAGCCATAGAAGAGAAGAGTTTTGTAGCTAAGCCAACAGGAGTTAATATTAAGTAGGCAAAAAGAGCACCACCTAGCCACACCAGTGATAACACAGGGCCAATAATAGCACCAATTCCTGCAGCCATAGGGCTGACCCACATCGTAACAGCAGGAATAAGAGCACTACCACCGTAGATGACTAAGACTGCCGGAATAAAAGGAATCCCATCTCTGAAGATGGTAAAGAGGATGCTTGCCCCTAAAGCGGCAAATAATAAAGGGGCCCCTTTGTTTTTTGAAGTACTTGCCATAAGGGTGTTATAAGCAGCTTGCCCCATGGGAAAAGGAAGTTGCTCTTCAACGATGTATCGCTGGCGAGCTACGATGGTAAATAGTGTTCCTAATAGTGCTCCACTCATCGTTAAAACGATGATAGAAACAGGTGATACTGTTGCCTGTGGATCGAGCATCCAAATACCTGGAAGAGTAAATGCTAATCCTCCAGCAACCATTGCTCCTGAACTCATTATCGTGTGAGTGACATTAATTTCTTGAAGTGAGTGTTTTTTAAAACGGGTGAGTATTGCCATGCTCACGACGGTGACGAATACTGTGGGCCAAGGAAGAGCCCCCATTCGTAGTGCTACATACATTGAACTACTGGTGATAATAATCAGTCCAATGAGACCGGTGATGATCCCCTTGAGAGTAATCTCTTTTGTACTAAGTGGCATAGCAGCCTCCTTTGTTATGATGATAATATAACAAATTGACGAATATTCGTTAAGTGTATAGAAAAATAGTTGACGGTGGTGTAACTTTTAAGTACCTTCCTGTTTTAATAGATAAGGAGCAAAAGGTAATACATACCTTATCCTTATAGAATGAAGTGATTGAATGGGAGTAATTCCCAAAGGAGAGATGTATGAAGAAGGTTTTTCTCGTATTGGCTTTAGTATTGGTATTAGCATTGCCACTCACTGCTGCTAGCTATTCTAAAACTAATGGTTTAGGAGTTGGAGTTTCCGGTGGATATCCTGTACAAGGAGTAGCTGTGAAATATGGTATGGATGATTTCAGACTTGTTGGTACTCTCGGTTATAGCATTATAGGAAGTGGGTCTATCTCAGCTGAAGTTGGTGCTCAATACGATGTATATCAATTTGACATTGGTGATCTCCCATTTTATGTAAATGCTGGAGTTACCGGTTCTTTCAGCCTTCCATCAGATTTTAATTTTAAGGAATTTAGCATTGCAGTGAATGCACCAGTTGGTCTTTCATTCTTCTTTGAGAAAGTTCCAGTAGAAGCATTCTTAAAAGTAGTTCCTGCGCTTGCTGTTTTACCTGCAGTTAAATTTGGCGGCGTTGGTGGTGCTATTGGTGCACTGTGGTACTTCGACTAATACACATGGTCTTGATTGTTGGGCTATCACAGTTTCTGTGGTAGCTCTTTTTTTTGGTTGTTGCTATTGGTATGAAGAAAGTGAAACGGCTCTAAGAGATGCTTTAAATGTTCAGGGGTGAACGCTTCAACTTCAATTCCATCATCGGTGTAACTCATGTGAGTAATAGATCCTTCACTACGTAAACGGGCAACTAAATCGCCTCTTGCGTAGGGAAATAAGTACCAATACGAGAAGAGATTTTCAACAATTAATTGATCGATCATCTCTAAAAGAGTATCGATGCCTTCATTGTGCAAAATTGATCCTTTCAGAGTGTGGGTATGTTCAGCCTCTAAGTGGGCAACTTCAAGTGGTTCATACACTTTATCCATCTTGTTAATAAACAACAGTGTTGGTTTCTCATGAGAATCGAGTGAGGCTAATACCTCTTTAGTTGTCTCATAACAGTGGATCATATCGGGGTGAGAGGCATCAACAATGTGTAAGATGATATCGGCATAGCGAGTCTCTTCTAATGTAGAAGAGAATGCCTCTACCAGTTTATGTGGTAGGTTTCTCACAAAGCCAACAGTATCACTAAAGAGGACCTCTTTGCCATGAGGGAGGGTGATTTTTCTTGTCGTTGGATCTAAGGTTGCAAACAACTTATCTTCAACTAACACGTCACTTTGACTTAACAGATTCAACAGTGAAGATTTTCCAGCATTGGTATAACCGACAATAGCTACAGTTGGAATCGGATTAGATAGACGATTCTTTCTTTGAGTCTCCCGTTGCATTACTACTTTTTTCAACTCTTGTTTTAAGGAGTTTATTTTAGTGAGGACCATCCGACGGTCCATCTCTAATTGAGTCTCTCCAGCATCACGAGTTCCTCTCATTCCTCCACGTTGACGAGAGAGGTGAGTCCATCTTCTTGTAAGTCGAGGCAAAGAGTACTCCTGTCGTGCTAAAGCTACTTGGAGTGTTGCCTCTTTGGTCATTGCTCGGTCGCTAAAGATTTGAAGAATAATTTCTTGACGATCAACAACGGCAATTTCGTATCGTTTTTCTAAGTTTCGTTGGACACGGGGAGGGACATCTTGGTCGATAACTAAGATGTCGACTTTGAGTTCTTCAATTAAAGAGGCAATCTCTTCAACCTTCCCTGAGCCAAACATCGTTGAGGGGTTAATGCCTCTCAAAGGGACAATAAGAGAGTCTACGACATCGATATCTGCTGTGGTGACTAAACTAACAAGTTCTTCAAGGTGTGCCTCACAACGATCAACATCAGTGTTCTCAAGTCTTAAGGTGATACACAGCGCCTTAGAACGGCTTTGATTCATTTCGGTTATAACCATTGTCTCTAGGTTCTCACGTTTTATGATTATATGCTATACTCCGATGTCAATACATCGAAAGTTGAGGAATTTCCCCATGAGTCTTAATTGCGGTATCGTCGGCCTTCCTAATGTAGGTAAGTCGACTATTTTTTCTGCGTTATCAAGTGCCCCCGCAGAGGCAGCTAACTATCCCTTTTGTACCATCGAACCAAACGTTGGCATTGTCAGTGTCCCCGATGAACGTATTAAGAAAATAAGTTCTTTTGTGACCACTCAAAAAGAGATTCCAGCCACCGTTGAATTTGTCGATATTGCTGGATTGGTTGCTGGTGCTTCAAAAGGAGAGGGGTTGGGGAACCGCTTTTTAGCATCAATTCGACAAGTAGGAGTTCTAGTTCACGTCGTACGTTGTTTCACCAATGAAGATATTATCCACGTAAGTAATAAAGTCGATCCCGCTAGTGACATAGAGACGATTAACATTGAATTAGCTTTAGCAGATTTAGAGAGTGTTGAAAGACGGTATGATCGATTAAGTAAAATGAGTCGACTGGATAAAGAGAGTGCAAAACAAACTCAAGCAGTGTTACCTCTTTTAGCACGATTAAAAGAGTCCCTTTCTGAAGGAATTGGGATACGACAACTTGGTTTAAGTGATGATGAGAAAAAGCTCATCAGTGATTTACATCTTATTACCATTAAACCTGTATTGTATGTGTGTAATATCGACGAAGAGAGTATCGAGGGGGGCAATGAGTATACACGTAT
>JBBAFS010000062.1:0-9546 GCA_041655255.1 Sphaerochaetaceae bacterium | reverse complement strand
CGGTTCTGCTGGCATGGGAATGGCAGATAGATGCTCGCTCCCTTTTATCCAAGAAGTGTATGCAACTCGCATTGCAGCGAAACAGTTCGCCCCTGAAACTGATGTGATCATTGAACTCGGTGGAGAAGATGCCAAAATCCTCTTTCTCACCAATCAAATGGAAGTGAGAATGAACGGCTCTTGTGCTGGTGGGACAGGAGCCTTTATTGACCAAATGGCATCTCTTTTAGATGTCTCACTCTCTGAGTTAGACCAATTAGCCTCCTCGGCTGAGAAAGTGTACACCATCGCATCACGTTGTGGGGTCTTTGCTAAAAGTGATATTCAACCACTGATGAACCAAGGAGCTCGTAAAAGTGATATCGCCCTTTCGATCTTCCACGCAGTAGTCAACCAAACCATTGCAGGTTTGGCCCAAGGACGTCCTATCAAAGGGGATGTTCTTTATTTAGGAGGTCCTATGACCTTCTTAGATAATTTAAGAGCTTCATTTGATGAGATATTAGATCTTACAGGTGTGTGTCCAAAAAACTCTTTGTATTTTGTAGCTTTAGGAGCTGCTTTGAGTGCTACCACACCCATCGACATTCCTCGAGCGGTGGAACTTCTCACCGACCCACACGCCTCTATTCCAGTCATCTCTATTCCTCCGTTGTTTACATCACAACAAGAGTATGACGCTTTTACAGCTCGTCACGCTTCAAAGACGGTCCCTTTTGCCTCTTATACGAAAGAGGGGGTCTATTTTTTAGGCATTGATGCCGGTTCTACCACAGTGAAAAGTGTATTAATGAACCAAGACAAAGAGATTGTACACACCACGTATCAATCAAATAGTGGCAATCCCATTACCATTATTAAAGAGATCTTAGAGAACTTGTATCACCTGTTCCCCTCTTTAGTAATTCGCTCTAGCGCCGTCACCGGCTATGGAGAGGAGATTACTCAAGCAGCTTTTGGTATCGATCACGGCGTAGTAGAGACTGTTGCCCATTTCACATCAGCTAAACACTTTATGAGAGATGTCGAATTTGTGATTGATATCGGTGGACAAGATATTAAGTGTTTTCAAATTCATAACGGTGTGATTGATAACATCTTCTTAAATGAGGCGTGCTCTTCTGGTTGTGGTTCATTCTTACAAACGTTTGCCTCAGCTTTAGGCTACTCAGTTGAGGAGTTTGCCCAGATGGGCCTTTTTGCCCCCTACCCTGTCGATTTAGGATCGAGGTGTACAGTCTTTATGAACTCCTCGATAAAACAAGCACAACGAGAGGGCTCAAGTGTCGAAGACATGAGTGCAGGACTCTCAATGAGTGTGGTGAAGAATGCTATTTATAAAGTGATAAGAGCTGCTTCAAGTGACTCCTTAGGGAAGAACATCGTTGTTCAAGGTGGAACATTCTTAAATGATAGTGTGCTACGGGCCTTTGAAAAAGAGCTCAATGTCGAAGTAGTACGCCCTACTATCAGTGGCCTTATGGGTGCTTATGGGGCAGCACTACATGCTCAAGAGCATCAAAACAAGAGTTCCACTACAGCAACTCAAGATGAGTTGGCCCACTTTAGCCACACAGTACGACAGGCAGTGTGTCGACTTTGTTCCAATAACTGTCAACTTACCATAAATACCTTTGCCAATAATAAGAGATTTATCAGTGGAAATAGGTGTGAACGCCCCATTACCAAAAAGAGTACCTCTCATGAATTAAATATCTTTAAGTGGAAACTTAATCAACTTGAACAACTCGGTCTATTTATTGATGGTCCGATAGAGAGTGATACCATTGCCATTCCACTTGGATTAAACACATATGAATTTATCTATTTTTGGAAAGCGTTCTTTGAGACACTGGGGAAAAAAGTGGTCATCTCGCCGTTAAGTAATCGTGAACTCTACATCCTTGGTCAAAACACTATCCCCAGTGATACAGTCTGCTTTCCAGCAAAACTCCTTCACGGTCATGTACAACATCTCATTAATCGGGGAGCAAAGACGATTTTCTATCCGTGCATGACCTATAATATTGATGAACACTTAGGAGATAACCACTTTAACTGCCCCGTTGTAGCCTACTACCCCGAAGTGATTGGGGCAAATATGGAAGATCTACAGTCGATCAACTATCTTAATTTCCACATTGGTGTTCACCTTCCTAAAGAGTTTCCTAAAAAGATGGCTCTCCATCTTAAAGACCTCTTCAAAGACACCCCTCTCTCTCAATTTAAAAAAGCTTCCAAAGCTGCTTATAAAGCTCATGAACAGTACCTAGAGGAGGTAAGAAAAGAGGGATTGAGGATTATTGACCAAGCTCGCATTGAAGGGAAGAACATTATGATCTTAGCAGGAAGGCCATACCACGTGGATCCTGAAGTATCTCACGGAATAGATACTCTCATTGGAACCTTTGGTGTCGCTGTCATTAGTGAAGATGTGTTAAGTTCTTCTTTAAAACGTGTATCAACTGATGTACTAAATCAGTGGACTTACCACAGTAGGTTGTACTCATCAGCACAAGCGATTGCCGATGAAGAAGATATCCACTTAATTCAGTTAGTCAGTTTCGGTTGTGGTGTCGATGCTATTACCAGTGATGAGACTCGAGATATCTTAGAGCGTGAACAAAAGATGTACACCCAAATAAAGATTGATGAAATTACGAACTTAGGAGCGGTAAAAATCCGCCTTCGTAGCCTTTTGTCGGCAATTGAACAACAGGAGGCGTCAATTGGAACATAACTATCCCATCTTTACCAAAGAGATGAGGGCAACTCACACAATCTTAGCTCCCTCAATGGCTGATATCCAATTTAGGATATTAGCTCATGTGTTAGAAGATGAGGGGTATAGAGTTCAACTGCTAACAAACGAAGGGCCTCAAGTGATTCACAAAGGGTTAAGCTATGTTCATAACGATACGTGCTACCCCGCTTTATTAATCATCGGTCAAATGATTGATGCCCTTGATAGTGGGCTCTACGATGTCGATAAAACAGTGTTAGCCATTACTCAAACAGGAGGGGGCTGTAGAGCAAGTAACTACATCCACCTGTTACGTAAAGCTATAGATAAGGCAGGGTATACACAAGTTCCTATTGTATCACTCAACTTAAAAGGGATGAATCGTAACAGTGGCTTTACCATCACGATCACCATGTTACGAAAAGCTATTGCCGCGTTAGTGGCTGGCGATACGTTAATGCTTCTTAAAAACCAAGTGCTCCCATATGAAGTACATCACGGTGAGACTCACCGTCTTGTCGATCATTGGATTGATAAACTTGCCACTCAATACGCCAAAGGGAGAGGATATTCGAAAAAAGAGCTCATTGAAGACCTTTTTGAGATGGCTGATGAGTTTGCCTCTATTGAGATGGACCATAGCAGGCCCGTAATAAAGGTGGGAGTCGTTGGGGAGATCTATATGAAGTACTCCCCACTTGGAAATAACCACTTAGAAGATTTTTTAGCCTCTCAAAGTTGTGAAGTGATGATTCCTGGAATTTTGGGTTTTATCTTATATGGGTTACAAAACCAAATTGAAGATGTGAATCTTTACGGCGGAAGTAAGATTCGCCGCTTTGTGATGAAAAAAATTCTCTCTTATATCCTCTCTTTAGAGTCTTACATGATCAAAGCAGTAAAAAGGCACTCAACTTTTACTCCACCAGTCTCTTTTGATACCACCATAGAAACAGCCAAAGAGGTCATTGGTATTGGATGTAAAATGGGAGAGGGGTGGTTATTAACTGCCGAGATGAGAGATTTAGCCTTAGCTGGGTATAAGAATATTATCTGTGTACAACCTTTTGGGTGTCTTCCTAACCACATTGTTGGTAAAGGGATGATACGACGTTTAGTCGATCTCGATCCCACTATTAATATCGTCCCAATTGATTACGACCCAGGGGCGACTCGAGTAAACCAAGAAAACAGAATTAAGTTGATGTTAGCTGTTGCCAATGAGAACCGCCTCGAAGGACTCTCTTAGAGAGAACGCAATGTTACATTGAAAAGAATTCCTCCCTCGTGCTATATTTCGCCCATGACATACAAGCAAAGAACGGTGACATGTGGTCAACTTACCAAAGAAGACCAAGGCAAAACAGTTGTCCTTAACGGGTGGGTCCATCGAGATCGTAACCACGGAGGAATCCACTTTATTAACCTCAGAGATCGTTATGGTCTTACTCAAGTCGTAGTCGATGAGAGCGCCTCTGATGCATTAAAAGAGGTCTCAGCTCAACTTCACAGCGAATACTGTATCGCTGTTGAAGGGGTCGTTTCACTGCGACCCGATTCGATGATCAACAAAGAGATGATCACCGGTGAAATTGAAGTTATTGCCCGTGAGATAGATATCTTAAGTACGTGTGAAGTACCCCCATTTGTCATCGATGATGAAGTCGATGCAAAAGAGGATACTCGCCTAACCTACCGCTACTTAGATCTCCGTTCAAAAGGGATGCAAGATCGCATCCGACTTCGTCATGAGTTTATTCGTGCTATCAGAGAGTTTTTAAACGAGCGTGATTTTTATGAGATTGAAACTCCCACTATGATTCGCTCTACCCCCGAAGGGGCACGAGATTTCTTAGTTCCTGCTCGACTCCACCCAGGGAAGTTTTATGCCCTTCCTCAAAGCCCACAATTATTGAAACAGATTCTCATGGTTGGTGGTTTTGATAAATATTACCAAATTGCCCGTTGTTACCGTGATGAGGATGCCAGAGGAGATCGTCAGTTAGAGTTCACTCAATTGGACTTAGAGATGAGCTTTGTAAATCGTGATGATGTTCTTTTGTTAATGGAGCAGATGTTTCACTATGTCTTTAATAAGACGATGAATTATGAACTACCGAAGCACTTTAGGCGCCTAAGTTGGTTTGATGCTCTTAATACCTACGGTGTCGATAAACCCGATTTACGTTACGACCTTCCGTTAATCGATGTCGATGAGATTGCAAAGCGCTCCACCTTTGGCACCTTCCACGCTGTATTGGAATCTGGCGGGGTAGTCAAAGCGTTAAAAGCACCAAAAAGTGAAGATGTTGCTTTTAGTCGTAAGTATATCTCATCACTAGAAGATGCAGCTAAAGTGTATGGAGCTAAAGGTCTTGCTTGGATGAGAGTTGGTCCACAAAACACCTTAGAAGGGGGAGTGTCTAAATTCTTTGACTCTCTTGAAGAGGAGCTCATTGCCAAAATGGATGCCAAAGAGGGAGATCTACTCTTATTTGTT
The DNA here is from genome assembly GCA_041655255.1 of Sphaerochaetaceae bacterium. Classification (GTDB taxonomy): domain Bacteria; phylum Spirochaetota; class Spirochaetia; order Sphaerochaetales; family Sphaerochaetaceae; genus JBBAFS01. The sequence continues at coordinate 4,303 of JBBAFS010000062.1, read as the reverse complement.
GCAGACTCTTGGAGAGTTGCATGTGCATCAGCAGGAGCTGTGAGAATTCAAGTAGCCAAAACACTCTCTTTAATAGACCAAAATGCTTTTGTCTTTGCCTGGATTGTAGATTTCCCCCTCTTTGAGTTTGATGAAGAGGCAAATCACTACGTAGCAGCACACCATATGTTTAGTATGCCTCAAGTGCAATACATAGAAGATATGGAAAAAGACCCCTCTGTAGTCAAAGGGGAGTTGTATGACCTTGTATTAAATGGGTATGAGGTAGCCTCAGGTTCCATTCGGATTCACGACATTGAACTACAAAAGCGGGTCTTTAGAATATGTAATATCCCCGATGAAGAGGCACAAAAGCGCTTTGGCTTTTTACTGAATGCTTTTAAGTATGGTCCTCCCCCACATGGTGGTATTGCCCCAGGAATTGATCGCATTGTGATGATTATGGCAAAGCAAACCTCCATTAAAGAGGTGATTGCTTTCCCAAAAAATAGTGCAGGTATTTCACCGATGGATGACTCTCCCTCTTTTGTCGATCAACAACAACTCGATGATCTTCATATTATGATTAAAGAGGCAAAAAAGTAGATTGTGGATAGCGATGTTGCCATCATAGGAGGGGGCCCTAGTGGGTTATGGGCAGCGTACTGCCTTACTCAAAAAGAGCCCTCTTGCGTTGTGACCCTCTATGAACGTAATAGCGATGTGGGAAGCAAGCTCCTCCTTTCTGGAGCCTCTCAATGTAATGTGACACACAATACCTCTTCCGATGAGATGAGAGATCACTACTACGATAAAAAAGAGTTTTTACGCAAAGCCTTCTCCTTATTAGGTCCTCAACACACCATGAACGTTCTCAAAGGTCTTGGCCTTGCCCTACTCATTCGCCCCGATAACAAAGTCTTTCCCTCCTCATTACAAGCTCAAGATGTGAAAGATCTTCTTAAACAACGATGTCTTAATAACAAGGTGAACTTTTGCTACAACACCCGCATTCTCTCTATCTCAAAAGAGGGAGAAGACTTTATGTTCACAGATCAACACAATCATAGTCACAAAGCACATCAAGTTATTATTGCAACAGGAGGTCTCACCTACCCACAAACGGGCTCTACTGGAGATGGGTATGTATTAGCACAACAGATGGGACACTCTCTTATTGCTCCTCGCCCCGCATTACGACCACTTCCACTGAAACATAAAGAGCTCACCGCTTTAGCAGGTCTGAGTGTTGAAAAGGTCATATTGAGCGATCAAAAGCAGAACACTACATGCGGAGCACTTCTTATTACCCACAGTGGTCTTTCAGGTCCTGCAGCTTTACACCTATCTCACTACATACACTCAGAGACAACGATCACTATCAATTGGTTGGCAGAGCCCTATACTGAAAAACAACTCACCAACCATATTCTCACACTCTGTAATGAAAAAGGTTCTTCTCAACTGGCGACTATTATCCACTCACTCAATATTCCTAAAAACTTAGTCGACTATCTTTTAGATAAAGCTGGTATCAACCATGCCCAAAAGGCAGCTGAAGTGGGGAAAAAGTCTCTTCAAAAGATTGTCCCCCTTCTTTTAAAAGACCAATACATGATCGCTGATACTTTCGATGTCCATAAAGCTATGGTCACCACCGGTGGGGTTAACACCGAAGAAGTAGATGATCAAACAATGGAATCAAAAAAAGAGAGAGGACTCTATTTTTGTGGTGAAGTATTAGACATTGATGGAGAAAGTGGAGGATACAACCTCCAAGTTGCTTTCTCTACTGCCACAGCGGCCACCTTAGGTGAGTGTCCGAAAGAAGATATTCTGAGTATATTATTACCAGATAAGAGATAAGGAGGATTATATCATGGGTGAACGAACACATGTAGTTGCATCATTTATAGGCAAAGATGGGACATTGACCAGTGATAGAAACAGCACACTCACTCTTGGAGCTAAAGAAGGAGCCTTTAAAGCATACGATTTAGTATTAGGAGGACTCTCACATTGTCTGTTTGCTACACTAGAGTCTATTATTGATAAAATGCAGATCTCCTACGATGGAGTTGATCTCGACATTACCGGGATTAAAAACGATGAGAAAGTGGCACTTTTAGAAACAGTCGAAGTCAAAGTCACTGCAAAAGGGGCCGAAGATGAAGCTAAGTTTGAAAAAGCTTTTGAAATAGCTACCCGCTATTGCTCCACCTACCAAACCCTCTCTAAGGTTGCCACCATGAGTTGGAGTGTCTCTTTTACATAACCTCTCATACCATATGCTATGAAGCTACACATCAGTGTAGCTTCTGTTATTTCACCAACCTCCCAAAGATAATCACAAAAATAACGTAAAGAATTTACACGAGCTAAAGTATTACTACATGTTAGGTGTATGATTGATTCTCACAATGATTGTGGTACAATAACGTGATGAGTAGTTATCTGATAGATACATACGAAGTTATTACCCTCTTTCAAGCCTTTATTAGCTCATTGGGCTCTTTAGTAGAGCACGATTCTCATCTCTTAGAACTCACAAAGAATCGCTACTCAGTTACCCATCGAATAGCCCAAGAGTTAGAAACACGCTTAGAAATTTCACACTCCCCTTATTATGTCGATATGGCTTATCCTCTTAAAGAGAGTCTTATTACACCAGATCTCCTCATTCACACTCGAGAAGAGAGAGAAAGTTCCCCTTTGTTCTCTTTAGTGGTTCGTGAAACATATCTCACTCAAAAAGAGTTAATGGCTTTACACTACCTCAAAGAAGGATCGAATTGTATATTACCCCTAGCGATGTCTCTTTTACCACATAAAAATTATATTCTGATTTATCGTGCTGAAGGAAGCACTATCGATTATTACCACTACTACAAAGGGGAAGATCACACAACCTTATTGAAAAAGCGCCCCATTGAAGAGGTCCACTCTTCAATCCGTCAACTCACTTTTCCTTTGAAGACATTTCAACATAAAGGCGGCCCTCTCCAGTAAGCTTTTGGATATAGCGACGATGGACATCTTCGCTGTTATTCCACCCTTTCTCTTTATTCTCTGATTTAAACTTTTGAGTCATCCACCACAACTCTTGTTCAAGTCGTTTAAGATGAGTGTGTGTTAATTGAGAAAGAGTTGAAATAAAATCTTTTTTCACACTCTTAGAGAGATAGAGTTCTGCTGCTTCAAGTAATTGAGGCAAATGGTATAAACAGACTCCTTTTGACAAGGAGAGTGCTTCTTTAAATGTCTCATCTTGCTCATATAACACGACCGTCGTGTAAAGATATCTAATTAACCTTTGATTCATGTCTGAACAGATTAAACACCCCTTGGTCCTTTGTTGAATCTTTTTTGTAAGGTGTGCAATCCCCTTTTTACGTAAAGGGTCTTCTATGAGAGTATTCAAAGAAGATGTTAGGTATTCTTGCATCTCTCCAAGATGGGTGTGTTCAATAAGAGAGAGACCTTGAGTATTTTTAATCTCTAATAAAGAGTGCCAGTGGTGGTGACAAAACCCTCTCTGGTTTACTTTCACCCGAGTAGAGGGATTCATCACTGAAGAGCCAAGATAGTAGTTCGTACAATCTTGTTCAGCTTGTTTCATTAAATGACAGATATGACACTCACTCTCTTGTTGTACAGCATCCCACACTGGTATTGTTTGTAGTTCAAGTTTCATGAAAGATCCTTTTTAGCGCTTTCAGTAAGAGGAGAGACTTTCCACTTCTTAGATAAGCTTTCCATCATCTCAGTGATGAGTGTCATGTGGGCACTTTGTTCTAATACTTCTAGTTTGTCAAAAGCTTCTAATAAAGTTGAACCGACACTCACAACTCCATGATTTTCTAATAACGCAACATCACACTTTTTTAGTGCTGAACTCACCTTAGAAGCTAAAGCTTTTGTCCCCATCTGTTCATATGCAACAAAAGCAACTTCTTTAAGAACAACAAAACTCTCTCCAATAAGATCGATTCGAGGAATCTCTTTAAGGGCACTAAAACTTGTGGCATATAAAGGGTGAGCATGGATAATCGCTTTCACATCCTCTCGGCTTTGGTAGATACTCAGATGCATCTCTGTTTCACTACTGAGGCGTATGGTGGGGGTGAGGTTGTTGTTACTAAGTGTAACAACTCCCACCTCTTCTTTTGTTAAAAGGGATTTATCACTTGAACCACCGGTGATACACACAGTGTGTGCATCTAAGCGTAAACTCACATTTCCCCCAGTTGAGGTGGTAAGAAATCTATCATAGAGGCGCTTCATCATCACAGCAACGCTCTCTCTTTCGTGTATAAACATAGTA
>JBBAFS010000061.1:0-9709 GCA_041655255.1 Sphaerochaetaceae bacterium | reverse complement strand
TCAGATAGGAGGTAAACTAAAGTGTTCTGGTCTCTTAAAACTGATTTGATTTTTAGCTCAATAGAGCCTAAAATAGATAGGCTATCTATCTATCTATCTATCTATCTATCTATCGTTACAGCTATATCTAAAAAAAATAACACATATATCGAATCCATATTTAGTCCAACGAAAAAGGACTGTTAAATATTATGGAGCCCAAAACCGTTTCATTGCTTCCCGACCTCCAACTTGCAAGTTGGAGGTCACCCCATAAAATTAAGAAAAAATAATAAAAACTTGGAGGAAGAGATGAAAAATAGAAGATATTTGTTTAGTTTGGCGCTTTGCGCAATAGTTTTGTTTGTTAATATGCTCAGCGCTCAGTTTGCAGGTGGGAATGGTACGGAAGAAGAACCATACTTAGTAGAAACGGTCTCGCACTTGAACAACGTGAGATTTTATCCTGATGCGTATTTTTTACAAATAGATGACATTGACTTATCATTGTTTTATGGCTCTTGGAACCCGATTGGCGACATTACACCCTCGTCTTTTAATCCATTCTCTGGACGCTATGATGGTAATGGCTTTTATATAGATAATTTAGAAATTTATACTCCTACAGGTAATTTCGTGGGCTTATTTGGTATAGCTAAAGAGGCTGAACTTCGTAACATAATTTTAAGGAATGTCGATATTCAAGGTGGGCTCAATAGTATTATAGGTAGTTTAGCGGGAATAGTAGACGATGCGCTGGTAGATAATTGTAGAGCAGAAGGGGGGTCAATAACTGGTAATGACTATCTTGGTGGTTTAGTTGGAGTGATGATCTCATCTGATCCGTACTATAAAGCGAATGGTACTCCTGATAATACTGAGGAAGATAACGATAAACCAGGAAAAGATATCTTTGTTGGGAGAGCTTACATTGAAAGTATCAAAGAGGAGTTTGACACACGCAGTCTAAATGGGGCTAAGATGAATGAACCCTTACAATCTTCGATCCAGTATTCATATGCAGATATATCTGTAACAGGTGCTAATTATATTGGCGGTTTAGTCGGTTATCAATATAGATCAATAGTTAAGAATAGCTTTGCATTAAATGAAGCTGTAGGTAACGACTATGTTGGAGGATTAACCGGATTTATAGATTATTATAGTATTGTAGAAAATTGTTTTGCTCGTGGCTCTGTTGACGGATATGACTCTGTTGGCGGATTAGCAGGTTTGATTGCTTTCCCTGCAGCAATAGCATACAGCTACTCTACCGGATATGTTGAGGGAGTTACACCAAATACTGGTGGGCTATTAGGTTATTGTTATCAGAACTCTACTATAATTAATAGCTATTGGGATATTATGACTTCTGGTATGTCGACATCAGCATCAGGGCAGGGAAGGACGACTCTTGATATGATTTTTCCATACAGTACTTCAACTTACGTGGGCTGGGATATGAAGTATGTCTGGGCCTCGGATACTGGTATTCCTACGATGAATGATGGTTATCCTTTTCTATTTGGTATTCTTGACTTAAATGATATATTCGATGGTTCTGGGACCGCTCAAGATCCTTACTTGGTAGACACCCCTCTTAAACTATCTTTGATTAATAGTAGTTCTACTCTTAGTAAGCATTTTCTGCAAACTGACGATATCAGCCTAATTCATACCCACAATAGTTCCGATGGTAAAGGATGGCTGCCAATAGGTAGTATACACCGCAAATTTCGCGGTACATATGACGGAGACGGCTATGAAATAACAGATCTATATATTGATAGAGAAGATACAGATTATGTTGGTCTTTTTGGTTGTATTGAAGAAGCTCAGATAAAAAACATAGATTTAAGAAATTCTTCAGTAAAAGGGAATGATGAAGTCGGAAGTTTAGTTGGTTACTCTCTAAACTCTGATCTCAGAAACATATCTGTAGATTTCGCTCAGGTTAGAGGAAATGTTGGAGTTGGTGGCGTGATCGGCCTATCTAAGGATTCTCGTATTTCTGTTATCAATTCTTCGACTGATATGAACATCGTAAACAATGTTGACCTTCGTGGAGACGAAGCAGTTGGTGGAGTCATAGGAAGAAAAAGGCTCGAGGAAGAAAATATTCTATCATACGTTGAGACATTATCTGCGAATAATATCTTTATCATGGCCAATAACCTTTCATCTTCTAATGGTAGATTTGGCGGTGTAATAGGCTCATCAATTGTTAAGCCAGGGTTAGATCGGAAATTCATAACAGTAAGAGATGTTACCGTCGATTTTGTCAGAATAAAAGGTGACGAACATCTCGGTGGCTTGATCGGTTATTCTTATCAAACGTTACTCTCAAATATACGTAATCATAATATGCTGCCAGGGACTTTAAATATTTTGGTAACGGATGCCTTAATTGATGGAGATAGCAATTTAGGAGGGTTAGTAGGGACTTTTCTAATGAGTAGCGAGTACCCTCCAAAAGGTATGCATGAAGTAGTTCCAACGATTTATAGATGCAAGGTTGAAGACAGTATAATAGGGCATACATCTGCTAACACCAACATTGGGGGACTTGTAGGCCGTGTTAATAACGCCTATATGAATAATTGTAACAGCGCAGATGTTATAGTAAGTGGTAACACGAACATAGGCGGTTTAGTCGGAGAGTATTCCCAAGTACGAATAGTAGATGTTTGTGAATCTGTTGGTGTTTATCCATATGGCTACGTAAAAGGAGAAGAAAACGTTGGTGGGCTAATAGGATACGTCCATCCAGGTGATGGGGGTTCAGTTGATCCCATAGTGGCAGCATGCTCTTCATCCATAGATGTATTCAATTCTGGACCAAGCATTGAAGGAAATATTGGTGGTGTGATCGGCTATTCTAACAACACTGCAATTGAAGGGTGCGTTGCTAATAACAGTATTACCGTTTCGAACACAGCTAATATTGGTGGTTTGATAGGCCTTATTGTAGGAGGTAGTATCAGATATAGTTCAACTAATGCCGCGATAGATGTTACTGGATCAACTACAATAGGTGGCCTTGTAGGTAATGCTTACAGAGGAATTATTCAGGAAAATTATTCCAAAGGGGATATTACCATAAATAATAGCGATACAGCAGGTGGGCTAATCGGAAAGATAAAAGGACAGGGTACTTCATTAGCAGAAGTCCATGATAGCTATTCAGAATCATCGATTTATACTACTAATTCATGTGAGTACTTGGGTGGACTGGTAGCTTCCGTAGACTCAACTTGTATTATTGAAAGATCTTATGCAACAGGCTCAATTCTTAAATCTACTTCATCGACATCCAATAATTATAGCGGTGGCTTAATTGGCTATTTGGGCAATGATACAACAGTGATTAATACCTATGCTTGTGGCAAAGTAGAAGGCGGAATGTACACAGGTGGTTTAGTTGGCTATTTTAACGGCAGCGATAGTTGTATCGAGAGCTCATACTCAATAGGAAAAGTTGAAGGATCAAGCTTTGTCGGTGGCTTGATAGGAGAGGTATCCCTTGGTAATATAAATAACAGTTACTGGGATACTGTCACTTCTCGTCAAAACAGCTCTGCTGGCGGAGCTGGACTAATGACAATTAGTTTGGTTCGCAACCAATCCTACCTCTATTCTAATTGGGACTTTTCAGCAACCTGGTCGATAGATAACTATACCACCTATCCATATTTGAGATGGCAAATAAAGCCTGGAGTTCATAATTACCCATTAAATGGCTATTATAAGCCGTTTACAAAGAAATATCCCAGTCAGACTTGCTTCTGGGAATCATTCCCGGTGTTGGGAGGGGATGGCGTTTCTGCTCGAGAAATTTTAGCTCCACTAACTACTATAACTGACTCACTATACTTTAGTAGTAGTGAAAACAGCATGACTTGGTATAATGGAATTTGGGTAGGTGCAGATATTTTTCTGTTTGGAACCAAAGGTTATAAGTTAGAGTTTTTAAGCAGTTTTGGAGGAGATTTAACTATTCCTGGAGAAGGTCCTTTTGTAGGTGTACCTTTTGATAATGTAGAGCTTGAATTGCATTCTAACATTGAAAACTGGATTGGTTATTACGTGCCTCAGCCGCAACCAGTAACTGATGCTTTTGATAGTATATGGCCTGTTCTGAAGTCAGTCACATCTGAGACTTGGAGTATCTCTCGAAATACACCTCAATCGCCATTCACTTTGCCGTATCCACCACCTCAAGTCGAATTCGGTAAGGGTTACGTGGTAACTACATTTGCGGACACAACTTTTTCATGGAATATACCTACTCAATATATAACACCACAATATGAAAAACGTTATCCTGAGTATTTCTCATTTAATGATGGGTTCGACTATGAAGTCTTTAACATTGAGAGTATAGATAGCGACCAAGATGTTTTAGAAGTTGGTGTCTTTGCTGGCGATACCTGTGTCGGAGCGAGTGTGTTTCAAGGTTACCCAATGCAGATCTTAGCATATACTAACCCCACTCACTCTGAGGAAAATCTCTCATTTGTAATACATCGAAGTAGTCGTAGTGGGGATCAGATAGTCCGATCGGTAGAAGTTAAGGACGATAAAAATGGTGAATTTTATGTTGAAACATTAAAACCTTTTAAACAGAGATATGCTACTATACGCTTAGGTGCAGGTGAAGAGATAGAGGAGAGAGAAGAGTTTGTTAAACCTCAATTTGCTCTCTCTCAGAACTACCCTAATCCGATAGTGATGGGTAGAGTATCGAGATCTTCGGAGTTAACGAGGATTGACTTCTCTTTACCAGAAGCTGCAGAGGTGTCTCTCAACGTATACAATATCAAAGGGCAATTGATTAAGACCTTAGCCTCAGGTGAACTATCAGCCGGAAGACACACAGTTAGCTGGGATGGCAATAACGTAAATAATCAGTCAGTAGGTTCCGGAGTCTATTTCTACAGATTAGATAACGGTAAAAAAACAATCAACCGTAAGATGTTGATAATCAAATAGTCGTATAATTAAGATAGGGGTGTGTGTATTTCCACACCCCTATTTACCATATAGGTGATAGTTTAATATAGTTTAGAGGCCGTGGTTAATATTGACTATTTGATGGTTTCGGGGCGAGCAAGCCGCGACCCCTACGAAATCGTTCGGGTTGAAACAATATTATTCGGCCTTGTAGGGGACGGGCTTGCTCGTCCCGCCAAAGCGAGTTTCGAGCCAGTTCAAACAACTATATTACACTATCACGCAGACATAACAATGAGAAACAATAAACAATAGGAGATAAATAATGAAGAGGTTGGTTGTATTAGTATTGATACTGATTACGGTTGGTCTTCTATCGGCGGCAGTCTGGGAGATTAAGCAAGATGGAACAGGTGATTTTACTACGATCAGTGAAGGAATCAATATTGCCCAAAACTATGATGAAATAGTAGTTTATCCTGGAGTATATTACGAAAGCATCAATTACCAGGGAAAAAAAATCACTATTACCAGTCTTTACAATGAGGCTGAAGATAATAAGGAAATCATCAGCGAAACAGTTATTGCCGGATATCAAGGGGGGTCGACTGTTACGTTTGAGAACGGTGAAACAAGATCTGCTGTTCTTAGTGGCTTTACTCTTAACAATAATTATGATAAAGCATCGTTCTATCGTATCCCTTTAAGAGGCGGTGGTATATATATACATAACTCATCTCCAACTATTCGTTATTGCACTATTGAATATAATATGGCAGATGCAGGTGGTGGAATATATTTAGAAGGAGAGAGTAATCCTTTTTTAAGAAGTACAACTATAAAAAACAATAATGCAGTCGTATTTGGAGGTGGTGTTCATATCGGAGGTGCGTCGAAAGCAAGTTTTTGTGGGTCAAGACGCAATAGCGTTTATCTCAATTATGCAATTGTTGGATCAGATATATCAATTGCGACTAACGTGTTACAACCTGACATCATATTGGATACTTTTACCGTATTAGAGCCAGACAGGTTTTATATCAGGGTTAACAGGAATCATAATCCTGATTTTACCCTAAAAGCTAATAAGGGGAAAATAGAGCAAGTTACCGCAGATTTATACGTTAGCCCTGACGGCGATGATGCAAATAACGGCTTATCCCCTGAAGAACCATTACAGACAATAGCAATGGCAACGATGTTGATCAAACCTGAAAAAAATACGATACATACAATTCATGTAGCCGAAGGGCTCTACTCACGTTCAGAAAACAATCAAATCTTTCCAGTTCAATTAAGAGAATATATTAACCTGGTCGGTGCCAATAAAGAATCCGTAATACTCGATGCAGAAAGAAGAGCCCCTCATATTGGTATTATGTGTGTCGATTGGGAAGGATCTGCTATGGAATGTTTTTCATTTAAGAATTTCACTATGATTAAAGGTGGTCGTTATGACAAAGGTGAGCTATATGGATCAGTGATTCTTCAAAAAGTGAACAATTACGTTATAGAGGATGTAACCATATCTGATTGCCGTCTTTATGGTAAAGAGATATTGGGGGTGTTTTCATCAGGTGGTGAGTATAGTTTGAAGAATATTAGTCTGGTTGATGTAAGCGGTGGAAAGCCGCAAGCATTTACAATAGCACATGGAAAGGAAGAATATAAGCTGTATATGGAGAATGTTAGGATTGTGGATGCTAAACCAGGACCTTACGATTCAAAGTATCATGGTGGAAGTGGTAGAGCATTTTTAGTCGGGAATGTGCATCCACATATTGTTGCATCCAGTGAAACTATTGTTAATCTTGAGGTTTCAGGTTGCGATATCGATGCTAATAATATTGATCCGCCATGGAGAGGTTTTTCTACTGGCAGTGTACAAATTTCAGGTTTCAACACGAAACTAATTAATGCTACTATCGCTAATAATAATTACAATGGTTTTAGGGGTGGAGGGTTGGTAATAAATGAGGCTCGCAATATTGACATATATAATTCAATCATTTATGGCAATAATCCCCATAATGTAGCCTTGGAGAATATTTCGAGTCTGAGGGATGTGCGCATTTTTAATTCCCTTATAGGCCAAGAGCATATATTTATACCCAATAACTCAAATACTTATCTTTATTGGGATGACAGTAATATTGATGCGGATCCTTTATGGGTAGGTGATTCTAATTTAGAGGAGTACCCTTATATGCTTCAAGAGGGGTCACCAGCTATAAATAAGGGGACTCTTGACATACCTAACTTTGAGTTTCCTGAGTTTGACTTAGCGGGTAACCCTCGTATAGTCAACGGAATGATTGATATTGGTGCTTATGAGTATCAAGGGGTAACCAGTGTTGGTGGAGAGATATTACCTAAAATAGAGGTGTTTGACTATAAGCTCTACAACTACCCAAACCCAATCTCTCTGAACGAAAATACAAGCAGCACAGAGCGCTCAATGCCAGGTACAACGATAAGCTTTCAATTACCGAAGGGTAGTCAGGCTATAATCGACATTTATAACGTCAAAGGGCAGTTTGTTAAGCGCCTGATCAACGCCGAGTTATCCAAAGGTAAGTATAGTATCTTTTGGAACGGTAAGGATGAGCAGGAGCGTTTAGTTGGTAGTGGGCTATATATGTATCAGTTATCGGTTGACGATGTAATAGTCAGCACCGGAAGATGTACAGTGATTAAATAAGGGTAAATACAATTGTGTGTAAGGGCATCTTCAACAATAGATGCTCTTACCCCTAAAAAGACAGCTTAATGAGGCTGTCTACAATAAATAAAACAAGAAATAATGGAGGATGCAATGAAAAAGATTTGTGTTTTGTTTAGTTTGACTTTGCTTATTATGTTTTTGACTACTGATTTGCTTAATGCCCAATTTGCAGGGGGGAATGGTACGGAAGAGAACCCATATTTGATTGAAACAGCAGCTCACCTAAACAATGTGCGAAATTATATGGGCTCTTATTTTCTGCAAATAGACGATATCGATCTTACGGGTTATAATTGGGTGCCTATAGGTGTTCTGCCGACACCTGAAGGTGATCAGCCATTTTACGGTACATACAACGGTAATAATTATTTGATTGAAAATTTATCTATAAGTAGTCCAAATCATGATTACATCGGTTTATTTGGCTACTCAATAGAGGCGGAGTTAAAAAATATAAGGCTTAGCCAAGTTGACATTGATGCTGTTTCTGCAAGTTGTGTTGGTGCTATCACAGGTATTGCAATCAATAGTTTTGTATCCAACTGCTCAGTTGTATCAGGCTCGATCAAGGGTGATAATTTAGTAGGTGGATTAGTTGGCGGTATGGGTACATTATTTCCTTATTATGCCAACAATAAATTATCTGATGACGTATCAAAAAAAGCGAATAACAAGTTCAATGTTTATAGCTACTTTGATGAAATGATTGACCAACTTTTGGCAAACTTTGTTGGCTTCAATAGTAAGAGTTATTATGATTTTCCCGTATCAAACATAACGAACTCTTCTGCCGATGGTCTTACAATAGAAGGCAATATATCTGTCGGGGGTATATTAGGTTATCAGTTACATTCCGACGTTAAGATTTGTTATGCTCAAAATGAAATAATTGGTGATGACGAGGTCGGTGGTCTGATAGGGTTTATGGAAGGTAGCCTGACATATCAAACATATTCAAGAAGTTCAGTTGAAGCTGGAAATCAGTTAGGCGGATTAATTGGCAAGATGGAAGGCAGTTTATTAGAAAACAGTTATTCAACGGGCTTAGTAACAGAAACTCAACCTACGTTATATCGAGGCGGTTTAATCGGTAATAAAGACTTGAATAGCCCCGTTAATAATAGTTATTGGGATATTGAGACTTCGGGGATATTGATTTCTGCTGGAGGGATTGGAAGGACTACCGCTGAAATGGCGTATCAACCATACGGAATGGACACCTACAGTCAATGGAGATTCTTTAATGTTTGGTTACCCGATGAAGTGCCAGGCTTTTTACCAAGTGGTGTCTTTCCTATAAACGACGGCTATCCGATATTAGTGAATCTTATTAGTCAAAGTACAATGGACGATTTTTTCGAAGGGGAAGGGACAGAGTTGTCACCTTATGAGGTATCCACATGGTACCATATAAACTTATTGAGAAACCCGATAATGCTAAACAAGAGTTTTGTGCAGACAGGTAACATCAATTTAACCGGGTTACAATATACCTATAACGATAGATGGGACCCAATTGGCAGTATAAGTGAACCGTTTGCAGGAAACTATAATGGAAACGGGTATGTTATAAGTAATCTCCAAGGGGTGGGCGGTACGTCTGGTAATTCTGGTTTATTTGGTGTAGTGAAGAATGCCACTTTTATTGATGTTTCTCTTAATAACTTTAGCGTTTCTGGCCAAGAAAATGTAGGTACCTTAGCAGGCCTCTCGATAGATACTCACACCAAAAACGCTTCAGTTAGCAATTCAACAGTAGCTGGACACAAGAATGTAGGAGGCTTATATGGAAAAGTTGAAAGGAAGAATGTCTTTGCAGATAACTCAGCGATAAACGGAGTTACTGTTGAGAATACTTCGGTTACAGGAAGCTATTCAGATAAAGAAAACATAGGTGGTGTCATCGGCTACTGCTCTATAGACGTAAGTAATCCAAATTATAACTATAATCCTATTTATATCAGGTTGAATGATATAGTAGTTGACGGTATTACTCTGAAGGGAACTAAGAATGTTGGTGGAGCAATCGGCTACGCTTACAATACCTATATA
>JBBAFS010000060.1:0-9800 GCA_041655255.1 Sphaerochaetaceae bacterium | reverse complement strand
TCCCCCTGAGGTGGCTATTTTAGGTGTCTCTAAGATGATGAAAAAACCTCTATTTAATGGTGAAACATTTGAACCAAGAGATGTTGTGCCTCTCTCACTTTCGTACGACCATCGAGTTATTGATGGAGCGATGGGAGTGAGATTCACCACGTATCTCGTCTCTTTATTAGAAGAGATGAGAAATATCTTACTGTAGGAGAACACACATGGAAAAAGTCCAACGAGATCTCGTTGTATTAGGAGGCGGCCCTGGAGGATACTCTGCCGCCTTCAGAGCAGCAGATTTAGGTCGAGAAGTCACACTTATTGAAAAAGGGGAAACTCTTGGAGGAGTGTGTCTTAATCGAGGCTGTATCCCCTCTAAAAGTCTCTTACACCTCTCTGAAGTACTTGCTGATGCAAAAAGTGTTCGCACAGCTGGAATTACGTTTGCTGAACCCACTCTAAATTTGGATGAGATCCGTTCTCATAAAGAACAAAGTGTGACGACCCTTACCAATGGCCTTGATCAATTAGTGAAGGTTCGTAATGTTGAACGAATTGTTGGAGAAGGGAAACTTGCCAGTAACACCTCATTAGTTGTAAGTACAAGTGAAAAGACGTATGAAATCGAATTTACAGATCTCATTGTCGCAACAGGATCACGCCCTGCCACCTTACCTTTTATCCCCTATGAGGATCCGCGGGTATGGGATTCAACAAAGGCTTTAGAACTTCCGTTTATCCCCAAACACCTTGTGGTGCTTGGCGGTGGCATCATTGGTATGGAGATGGCCGCTATCTATCATGCTCTTGGTAGTGAAATCACTATCGTAGAGATGGCTGATGGGATTATTCCACCAGCTGATCGAGATATTCGCCAAGCGTTGATGAAAAATATCAAAAAAGAGTACAAAGCGATCTTAACTAAATCAAAAGTGAGCGCTGTAGAACCAACTAAGGAGTTCTTACGCATTACGGTCGATGGACCAAAAGAGAGCATTACCATTGAATCTGATGCACTTTTGGTCGCTGTAGGGAGAAAAGCAAACAGTGATACCATCGACATTGAAAAAAGCTCCATTGCTACCAATGAGAAAGGGTGGATTATCACCAACGAGAAACAACAAACCAATGTTAAGCATATCTACGCCATTGGTGATGTTACAGGTGATCCTATGTTAGCTCACCGTGCTACCTACCAAGCAAAGGTAGCAGCTGAAGTTGCATCGAACCTGATTTCTGCCTTTACACCACTGGGTATTCCTTCTGTTGCCTACACCCAACCAGAGTTGGCGTGGGTGGGATTAACTGAAACAGAAGCTAAAGAGAAAGATATCCCTTACATCAAAGGGGCATTTCCGTGGCAAGCCAGTGGGAGAGCTATCACTTCAATGCAAGATAGTGGAGTCAGTAAGATCCTCTTTGATCCTGAGACTAAGAGGGTATTAGGAGCTGGAATTGCTGGTAAGAATGCTGGTGAACTCATCGGAGAAGCAATCATTGCTTTAGAGATGGGCTCTGTAGCTGAAGATCTTGCCTTAGCTATTCACCCTCACCCAACGTTGAATGAGACTCTCAGTGTTGCAGCTCAATTAGCCGAAGGGACAGCAACCGACTTAACCAACAGATAAAGTAAAATTCTCTTTTGTGCACTTTATTAAGTGTGCAAAAGAGTGATACTCACAGTACAGATCATCTCCTCTTTAAAACTCTTCAAACTCACTTTCACCTCAGCTCTTTATACCCATACCAAGAGTTAGTTATTCGTACCATATTAGAACAACACGGGTTATATGGAAAAGAGTTGATTGAACCAATTACAAGAGCATTAATTGTCATCTTACCAACAGGTAGTGGAAAGAGTTTATGCTTTATGCTCCCTTCGGTGTTAGTGAAAGGAGTGACTCTTATTATCTATCCTCTTCTTTCACTGATGAATGATCAATACCGAAGAATTCAAGAAGCGGGCTTTCCTGTAGAGATCTTACGTGGAGGGCAAACGTACCAACAACGACAACACATATTTAATGAACTCAAAAAGCATCACTCCTCTTTTTTACTCACAAACCCTGAAACATTAGCTCAAAATGAGATTATAAGTGAGCTACAAACTTTTCATATCTCACTGTTTGTGATTGATGAAGTACACACTCTCACTCAATGGGGAGAGAGTTTTAGACCCGCTTTTTTAACTCTCCCTTCACTTATTGAACAACTAAACCCAACACAAGTACTCGCTTTTACAGCAACAGCCAGTCGCTTTATAATTCAAAGAATTTCATCTTTATTATCACCTCATACTCAACCTCACATTATTACAGGCAATCCAGATCGTCCTAATATTCACTACTTTGCCTACCCATCCTTAAGTAAAGTTCATGATCTAGAGATGTTACTTCGTTATACCATTACCCTTCCCGCTCTTATTTTTTGTACCAGCAGAAAAAGATGTGAAGTCCTTGCTTCTTCTTTGGTAGAGAGAAACATTGAGTGTGAGATCCGTTATTACCATGCTGGGTTAGATCCCGAACAAAGAAGAGAGATTGAGTCGTGGTTTTTTACCAGTGAGAAGGCAATATTAATTGCCACCAGTGCATATGGTCTTGGAGTAGATAAAAAGAATATTCGTAGTGTCATCCACTACGACTTACCAAATGATGTAGAATCATTTTTACAAGAGTCTGGTCGTGGAGGACGAGATCAAGGACCGACTCAAAGTATTGTCATGGTAACTAAAGACGATCCCCCCTCCCCTTTAGTAGATCTATTTTCTCAACATAAGAGGTGTAGACGTAGTGAGTTATTACGCCTATTAGCCTACCCGTATGACCAATGTAGTGGTTGTGATGTGTGTGAACACTCCTATCTTACATCCTACGATGGAGAAAAAGAGATTAAGCGGCTATGTCTCTATTATCCATTACGCTTTAGTATCTACGAAGCAGCTCACACCTTAGTAGGATCTGAACACTCTTCACCCCATCGGTATAATCCCAGCTTTGGAGTATTACACTCTTGGAAGATTGAAGATGTCGTAAGGGCAATAAGGGTACTTATACACACTAAAGAGTTGGGAATAATAAGAAAAAGGATCTTTGTGAGAAAGATTAATCGATGTGGAAGATTTCACTCATCGGAGTCACTATAGGATTCCCCTCGTGATCACATACTAACAGGGGAGCTAAGGATGTGAGCCATTGGGTAAAGAGATCTCCCCCTCTCATATGGGTGGTACTACAGTAACTAACACTTTTTTGAGAAAGGATTACGGTACCACTTTTTTCATCAAGATTGAGGGTGTAATCATACACCCCCGTTTGACTTAATTGGTTTTTCAACTCAGGCCAAAAATCCTCGTATCGTTTTTTAAACTCATCAATCGCATCGAGTTTTACATGCATTAAAAAGGCTTCTCGGTTTTCCATTGTAGACATTAGTTCACCATCTTATCGACAATGCGGAGAATTTCGCCAATCTTTTGATCTACATCTGCACCAGTTTCAAACGATTGTTGTACACATGAGAGCATATGAGCTTCTAAGACCATCTTGTTCGTTTTTTTAAGTAATGCCTGAGTCGCTAGAATTTGGTTCGAGATATCGATACAGTAGCGATCCTCTTCTACCATCCGTAATACACTCTCTAATTGGCCACGAGCAGTTTTTAACATTCTCGATACTTGTTCATGGTCTGCTTTCATTTACGCTCCAAGTTGTGTAATAGAGGTAACACTATAACCAGCGTCACTAATCAGTGTTGTTAATTGTTCATCACTTACTGATGATACCACATTCACTGTTGCTGTGTTATTCTCTAAATCGACATGGGCATCAAGCCCCTCTACGGTAGCTAATGCTTTTTCGACAGCTTTGACACAATGGCCACAGCTCATCCCTTCAATATGGATAACCTTTTTCATCTCGTTTTCTCCTTTTACCCCATCTTGAATCTGTTCAATAGTGGGTGTGTTCATATGTTCTTTTTGTGTAGGTGTACTGTGTGATATTCCAAAGCGTTTCAATCGCAGTGCATTCGTGACAACAAAGATACTACTTAAACTCATTGCTGCAGCTGCAAACATCGGATTTAATCTCCATCCAAAGAATGGGAAGAAAATTCCAGCAGCCAAAGGAATCCCTAATGTGTTATAAAAGAGAGCCCAAAAGAGGTTTTGTTTAATATTACGAAGTGTGGCCCTACTTAAGGCAATAGCGGAAGGGACATCTCGTAAGTCACTACGCATCAAAATAATATCAGCAGACTCAATGGCAATATCTGTTCCAGCACCAATAGCTAAACCAATATCGGCTCGCACTAACGCAGGAGCGTCATTAATACCGTCTCCCACCATAGCAACAACGTGTCCCTCATCTTGTAAGGAGCGTACTACGCTCTCTTTCCCATCAGGAAGAACTGAAGCAAAGACTCGATCAATGTTGACACTTTGAGCAATAGCGCGGGCAGTTTGTTCGTTATCACCGGTGAGCATCACTACTTCAAGACCACGATCTTTCATTGTGTTAATGGCGTCCCCACTACTGGGTTTGACCACATCAGCAACAGCAATCACTCCTAAGAGTTTTCCACCTTGGGCAAAATAAAGTGGTGTTTTTCCCATCTTTGCATACTCTAGGGTTTGCTTTTCTGCTTGAGAGATATCTATATCGTTCTCTCTCATAAACAGTGAGTTTCCACCTAACAGCTCCTCTTTGTTCAGTGTTGCTTGTAAACCTTTCCCTGGAACAGAGTAGAAATTCTCAACTGTCTCTAACGAGAGGTTTTGACTTTGAGCTCGCTCTAAAATAGCGATTGAAAGGGGGTGTTCACTCGATTGCTCTAACGATGCAGCCATAAAAAGGAGATCAGATTCACTTACATCGGTAAGTGGATACATATCAGTGACTTCAGGTTTTCCTTCAGTAATGGTCCCTGTTTTATCTAAGACAACGGCAGTAATACTTTGAGCTGTTTCTAATGATTCAGCAGATCGAATTAAAATACCGTGTTCAGCCCCTTTACCGGTTCCCACCATAATCGCAGTTGGGGTCGCTAAGCCTAAAGCACAAGGACAGCTAATAACTAATACAGCGATTCCAAATGCCAAAGCACTCTCTAATGGTGCTCCTGCAATTAACCAAACAAGCGTAGAAACCAAAGCGATCACAATTACAATGGGGACAAAGACACTACTGATTCGGTCTGCTAATTTAGAAATTGGTGCTTTAGAGGCACTTGCTTCTTCGACAAGCTTAATAATGTGGGCTAAGGTTGTATCATCTCCAACTTTATCAGCACGGTAGACTAAGCGTCCTGTGGTGTTAATCGTTGCACTGAAGACTTGATCTCCTTTGTGTTTATCGACAGGTAAAGACTCTCCTGTAAGAGCCGATTCATCTACAGCAGAGTGACCCTCTACAACTGTCCCATCGACAGCAAAGCGTCCTCCAGGGCGTACGACAATCAAATCACCAAGTTGCACTTGTTCAACAGCAATCTCTTTTTCAACTCCATCAACAATGATTGTGGCGGTCTTTGGAGAGAGGTCGATTAATTTAGAAATAGCATCACTTGTTCTCCCTTTAGCTCTGAGCTCAAAATACTTCCCTAATAAGACTAAAGAGAGAATCATCACTGCCGATTCAAAATAGAGATCCATTGAAAAACGGTGAACTCTTTGTATATCACCAACACCTAGTCCAATACCAATCTGGTAAATAGCATACACACCATACACCAAAGCGGCAGTAGAGCCTAAAGCGATAAGTGAATCCATAGTGGGAGCACGCTTATACAGAGCTTTAAAACCACTAGAGAAATATCTTCCATTGACGATGAACACAGGTATTGCTAATAAAAATTGGCTAAAAGCGAAGTTCATCGCTAATGAAGGGATATCAAACCAAGGGGGAAGTGGCCAATTAAACATATGCCCCATTGCTAAGTAGACTAGAGGGATCGAAAAAGCAAAAGAGATGATGACTCTTTTTTTCATACTCTTTAACTCTTTAGCAATATGGTCTTTGGGATTACTGATAGTAGATGAACTTGCCAAAGGGTCTTTACTTTTTGAACTTGCCTCATACCCCGCATCTTCAACAGCTTGAATAATTTGAAGATCTATATCTTTCATACCTTCAGGTGCTTCGACACTGAGAGTGTTCGTTAACAAGTTCACTTGGATATTCTCTAACCCTGCGACTTTCTTCACCCCTTTTTCAACATGAAGAACACACGCTGAACACGTCATACCTGAAATATCATACTCTTTTTTCATGACTCACCTCATAGCCCCTACCCCCGCAGGGGGGGGTATGTTTAGAGTACTCTTTTGTTCTTATGTAGTCAAGAGATTATGAAAATAGCAGTGTGTAATCGGCTTCAATTTCTTTGAAGGTGGACTCTTTTTCTAATAAAGAGGCAAGTTGTTCAGGCACTTCAATTTTCTTTCCAATAAGAGGTTCAACAATCGTCTCAAATTTTGCCGGGTGAGCTGTGGCATACACAATAGTAGGATGAAGAGTTTTTAATAATGTTCGTACCTTCTCCCCTGTTGCGGTATGAGGACACACAACATAGTTGTATTTTTGATACACATCGGTGATTGTTTCACTAATGACATCATCACTCACACTATAAGCTGAGACCTCTTTGACAAACTCTTCATGTGAACCAAAGAGGTGTAACAGTCTCTCCATATTACTTGGATCACCTACATCCATTGCATTGGCATATGTGGCAATGCTTTTACGCTTCTCATAGATTCCAGAGTCGATGTAATCGGCAATAGTTCTATTTGCATTTAATGCTAATACCACTTTATGAATAGGAGCTCCAACTACCTTTGCCCAATATGTTGCACAGCTATTACCCACATTACCACTTGGGATAATGACAGTGGGTTCACTCTTTGTTCGGGTAAAAACTTCTAAAGAGGCGTAAAATGGGTAGACCATTTGGGGAAGCAATCGTCCTAAGTTAATACTGTTAGCTGAAGAGAGGCGATATTGCTTGCTAATCTTAGGATCCATAAATGCCTCTTTCACCATCCTTTGACAATCATCAAAAGTTCCATTGACGGCAAAACTTTGGATATTCTCTCCCCAACACGTGAGTTGTTTCTCTTGGCGAGAGGAGACTTTCCCTTTGGGAAATAAGACCTTTACATCGATATGTTCTCGCTTATAAAAAGCACTGGCAACAGCTCCTCCGGTATCACCACTGGTGGCAACTAAGATGGTAAGACGCTCCTTTTTTTTAGCGAGAAGACGATCAATTGCAATAGCTAAAAAACGAGCTCCAAAATCTTTAAAAGCAGCAGTAGGTCCCCAAAATAGCTCTAAGGTAGATTCAGCTTCATTGTGGTAATGAAGAGGGACTGGAAAGTTAAAGGCCTCCATACAGATTTCGGCTAACTCACCTTCTAGTTCATCTCCAACAAAAAAAGGAGCTAATACTTCGTATGCTAATTCGGGATACATCGTTGTGTGAAGTAATCTCTCAACTGGGATATATGGGAATATTGATGGAACGTACAACCCTCCATCGGGAGCTAAACCTTGTAACATCGCCTCACTGGCACTTACGGGTGCACTTTCACCACGTGTACTTACATATTTCATAACTCCCCCTATAACCGAGCACCTAAATAGGAGCCTAAACGTAAGAGATCGGCAAACACCCCTGCAGCTGTCACTTCAGGTCCAGCACCAGGGCCTTGGATAACAAGTGGTTGTGTATGATACCGCTTGGTGGTAAAGGCTACGACGTTATCTGTCCCTTTTGATTGGGCAAATGGGTGGTTTATGGGATAACCAGTGAGATGGACAGTACAAGAGCCATCGGGGGCAACGTGTCCTACATACCTAAGGCGCTTACCCTCTTTTTCGGCCTCTTTAAACAATGATTCAATATGATCGTCCATCAATTCGCTTTTACTCATAAACTCTTCTACTGAGACATCTTCCAACTCTTTGGGTACTAAGCTGGTAATAGCGATATCTTCTAATTCGACTTCATAGCCTAACTCACGAGCTAAGATGACTGTTTTACGAGCCACATCCATCCCCGAAAGATCATCTCGAGGATCGGGTTCAGTATATCCTTGCTCTTTAGCATCTTTTACAAGAGCGCTAAATTTTTCAGTGCCATCATAGCGCCAAAAGAGGTATGCAAGTGTCCCACTGACGATTCCTTCAATACTGGTGATTGTATCACCTGTTTGAATGAGATCTTTTAATGTTCCAATGACAGGAAGGCCAGCACCAACAGTAGTTTCATACAAGAAGTGTTTTCCATACTTTTTAGCAGTATCCATCAGAGATTTATACTCAGGATACGGCGCACTTCCCGCTTTTTTATTTGGGGTAATAATATGAATGCCCCGTTCAATCCACCCTTCGTAGTGAATGGGTAGTTGGTCACTACTAGTTGAATCGATCAACACTGAGTGAGGGAAATAAGAGGCGCTGATATGTTTTACCATCTTTTTAATATCTAAGGTTACAGCTTCTTGCTCAAATCGCCTCTTCCAGGAATTAAGATCAATACCTTGCTCATCGAGTAACATCATTCTCGAATTCGAGATTGCTCTAATTCTGATATCGAGACCAAATTCACTATGTAACCGCTGTGCTTCACTGGCTATTTGATCTAAGAGTGTTCCACCAATATTACCTGGGCCAAAGACTCCAACACTGAGCGTTTGATTTGATAAGAAGAAACTTGCATGAAGAGCTCGAAGAGCTTTACGAACATCAGCCTCTTTAATAACAGCGCTAATGTTTCGTTCACTTGAACCTTGAGCAATAGCACGCACATTTACTCGTGCTTTTCCTAATGCACCAAAGAATGAACCGGCAATACCGTAGACACCACTCATGTGTTCACCCACGGCTGCTAAAATGGCATTTCCTAACTCAATTTCGATACTGTGAATCCGATTCTCTTGAATCTCCTGACGGAACGTCGAGCGAGCAATCGCTTGAGCTAAAGCAGCTTGTTCAGCCGGAACAGCAAAACAAATTGAGTACTCACTTGAAGCTTGGCTAATTAAAGAGACTGAGATGTGTGCTTCGTGCATAGCACTAAAGAGTCGACGAGCGATACCAGGGACTCCAATCATCCCTGCCCCTTCAACGTTGATCACAGCAATATCTCTAATCACCGAGAACCCTTTGACAGGTTTGGTATTCATAAGTCCTTGCTCATCATCAATGAGTGTCCCACTGTGGTTCCACTGTTCGAACGAACGGATATATAAAGGGATCTTCTTAGAGATAGCAGGGACCATATGTTGTGGTCGAATGATATCTGATCCAAAGAAGGATAACTCAGTCGCTTCAGCATAGGTCAGTGCATCAATCACTGAAGCAGAAGGGACATCGCTAAGATCAGCTGTGGTGACAAGACGATTTGCATTCCAATAGGTAATGGAGGAGGCTCCAATTTTACTAGCGACTAACGAGGCAGTATATTCACTGTCTCGATCTTTTTGGGATGCGATTGATTGAGGTAACTCTCCAGTAAGAAGAAGGACTGCTCCCTCTTCAATAAATGGGTTAGAGAGATCTAAAAAAGAGCGAGCTAGATCGATATGTGAGGTATAAGAGTGTTCACTTATATACGAGTGAAAGAACGTAGCACACCATCGACTTACAATAGCGTCGATAAGAAGTGTTGCTCCTCGAGAGATGTCTCCTGTGAGCCAAATTGATCGAACAAGTGTATCGATTTCACTGAGGCCCTCTTCGATATGGGTGATGACTACTTTCTGACTTTTAGGTGTGAGAGTACTTGTTGTGACAAGATCTGTCCAACGA
>JBBAFS010000059.1:0-9895 GCA_041655255.1 Sphaerochaetaceae bacterium | reverse complement strand
AGAAATGGGAGATAAAACTCATCTCTATTTTCCCCCGGAGATTCAAGTGAACCAAAGAGGTTACTAAAAGTGGGGTGAGTTTCAAAAATGAGAGGTCGCTCTTTAGTGAATGAGTGATCGACTAATACATTGACGCTATAGCGTAAAAAGAAGTTATCTGCAGGAAGAGCGTTTTCAAACAAGTAGGTATGATCGATGATATCTTGCTGTACTTGTTTCAAATAGAGTTGTAAAGATTTATCACTAAAACGCTCAAAAAGAGGAGTGATTAGGGGGGTGACGACCCTACTTAGTAGTGTTGCATCGACTCGCTCTTCTTTTTGATACACACTTTTAAGTTCTTGTTTGAGATGGGAGACAAACTCTCTCATGGCTAATAAAAAAGGTCTACTTTTTCCAGGTGCAAAAGTGAGTGCCACAGGGGAGTCTGTTTGGTGAAAGTTATGGACAAACGCAATATCTTTCATCAACGAAAGATCTTCACGATACTGTTGAGTAGCTAATCGAATAGCGGTAGAGCGGCCCGTTCCTGGATCTCCACTGACAAATATGTTGTACCCTTTCGCATCGATTGCAAGGCCCATCTCGATTGCTTTCATCGCTTTGGGTTGACCCACAATGGAGATGGTGTGATCGGAAAAACTTGTCACCTTAAGGGTACTCACATCGTAGGAAAAAGAGGCCTCTTCGCTTGTTAATTCTCGTTGAGAGAAAGATAAATCTGCCATCGGCTCACTATATGAGGTGGAATAATTGCTGTCAACACTTTATAATGTCCCCTATGAAGATAGAGACATTACAACAGTTTATTGAACAGCGACTTATGTTAGAGCAGTATGCCTCACTTGATGCCTCATTAAATGGGCTTCAATGTGGTCGCCCCGATAAAGAGATTCACAAAATAGCCTTTAGTGTCGATGCAACATTAGAGACTTTTGTGAAAGCAGCTGAAGAGCATGCCGATGCCTTATTTGTCCACCATGGCCTTTTTTGGGGAAAGCCGTTGGCTGTTACTGATACCCACTATGCACGAATCGCAACACTGATACGCCACGATATTGCCCTTTTTGCAGCCCACTTACCACTCGATGCCCACCCTGAATTGGGAAACAATGCAGCTATGGCTCAGATGTTACATCTCAAAGAGGTAACTCCTTTTGGTAATTACCATGGGGTAGATATTGGATTTAAAGGTGTACTTCCAACGGCCATAACGGCAGAAGAGATTGTTGCTACATTGAATTTCACTTATGAAGATGGTCTTAAGATTCTCCCCTTTGGGAAAAAAGAGATCTCACGTGTTGGTATTGTAAGTGGGGGAGCTGCTTCTACAGTTGAGCAAGCTATTGAAGAAGGTCTTGATGCGTTTATTACCGGAGAGTGTTCACACAGTATGTATTCATACTGCGTCGAAGCAGGTATTACCATGATATGTGGGGGGCACTACGCAACTGAAGTCTTTGGTGTTCAAAAGATGGAACAAGAGATTAAAAAGAAGTTTGACTGCGAAACGGTATTCATAGATGCCCCGACAACACTGTAGCAATAAGATTGCTTTAGCTGCTATTTCCTCATTGAGCGTTATCCTCATTGACCAACTCACTAAGTGGTGGGTTGTAAAGAGTATCCCACTTCATCATGTTCTTTACAGTACGAAACATGATTTTTTGTGGATTTGTCATGTTCGTAATACTGCCATAGGTTTTAGTGTGGGCGAGCACTTCTCGCCACCACTTAAAGTTGCACTGTTTATTGTATTACCTTCCCTGATTCTTATTACAATAAGTGTTGCACTCATCCGCTTTAAGCAAGTGACGTGTTATGAGACAATCATCTTCTCTCTCATTGTAGGAGGGGGATTTGGAAATCTCATCGATCGAATTTTTCGAAGCGATGGAGTAGTCGATTTTATTAGTGTAAAATTCTATGGTATATTTGGGTTTGAGAGATGGCCCACATTCAACGTAGCCGATTCGGCTGTCGTTGTGGGAGGAGTCTTGTTAGCAATTCACCTTCTGTTTCCATCATCTTCTCAAAGAGAGTAGGTTATGATTCGTAAAAAAGTAAATACAGTGTTGTTTGTCTTAGGAGCAACACTGATAAATCTGATCATCATGGTTGTATTTCTTGTTGTAGGATTATTCATTATTGCTCGACTAGTACCACAAGAGAGTCCTCTTTCACAGCTCTTACTTGGTCTTGTTATTATTGGATCTATTGGTGGTAGTTTTGCTATCTACCTCAAAGTAGTGAAAAAGGCGATCGAACGATATAATTTAAAAGAGCACCTCGATCCTATATTCTTCCGAAAGAGGGGTGATAAAAGGCGTGAGCGCAATAATAACTTCACCGTATAAAGAGTTAAAAGACCTCTCATGGTACCCATTTAGCGATGAGCCCCTTATTCAAGGGTTGTGGTATGTTCCTCGTCTCTCTTCGGTGGTGTTTTTATTTCCCGAAGAGTCGGTCGATGAGAAGTGGCATCTATTTGCCCACTCCTATTTAGGGATACAACACTTTCAATCAACTAGTGGTATTGTGTGGGAGCCTGTAGGGCTTATTCAGGTAAGAGGGAAGTATCCTCATCTTTATTATGAGAAGGGAATCTACCACCTTGTGTATGAGCGTCATGGGCATCGTATCCCCTTTGTTGAAAATATTAAGCGTAAGCGTCCACAGCGAGTGGTCGGCTCACACATCGAGTTACGTAGTAGTGCCGATTTAGTGGTATGGAGTGAACCTCGGGTGATTCTCCACGCTGATCAGATGAAATCAGCAGATGCATATCGGAAAAAGCCAACCTTAAGTCATCCTCAGTTAGTTCCAGTAGAGGGGGGTTATCGCCTCTACGTGGGGACATCAAAAAAAGGGAAAGATCCCCAATCGACTCGATATGTCTGTTCGGCATTTTCTCCCACTATCGATGGAGTGTATGAACCAGAAGGGGATACTCCGATCATTGAAGCAGAGCCAAACGATCAATGGCGAAACTTAGCAGCAGGACGAGTCTCTTTTTATAAAGGGGATAACATCTATGTTGCTCTTCAAAATGGTCGCTACTGGGATCCTCAAAAACAAAAAGAGGGCTCAGCAATTAGTTTGTTACAAAGTAAAGATGGACTGAAGTGGACAAGATGTTCTTCTGAGCCAATCCTCGTTCCCAGTGATCGAGGCTGGGCAATGGATCATATCATCTCGTGTGATGTGAGATACAAAGAGGATGAGTCGTGTTGGTATTGTTATTTTACAGCCACTGGGGAGAAGAAGACCTTTTTAGTGAGGGAGTCAATTGGATTGTTAATTGGAAAGATTCCTGCACTGAGGAAACAACCATCACATTAGCCAATCTCAACGCCGATACGAGATTTTTCAGCCTTTAATTCAGCTCTTTGGAGCTTTTTGAGTTCTTTCACTGTGAGTAGTTCAATCGTCTCTAAACTCTTACCACCCACAAATTGCATAATTGCTCCGTCGGTCTCTTTAGATCCTGGTGCATCAGGATAGTTATAAAATCGATGGACAGTTCCTTTACACTCTAAGTAGCGAACAGGAACATCTGCCGACTCTAGTGCCTCGGCATACAATCTTCCATCATCTAATAAAGGATCATTATCTGCAGTGATGATTAATGCAGGGGGAAGGCGAGAGTGATCTTTAGAAAGGAGAGGTGAGAAGTTTGGATTAAGGATATCTTTTGGTTCACTTCGGTAGTTTGTTACATAAAACTGCATCTCTTTTGCTGTTAAGGTAGGGGACTCTTTGAAGGTATCAAAAGAGGGAGTTCTTAAACGCCCATCGGTGATGGGGTAAATCAAAATCTGACCCGCTATTTGCGGTCCTTTACGATCCCGTGCTAAACGGGCAACCACAGCAGCGAGATTTCCTCCTGCACTATCTCCCATCACAAAGATAGCCTCAGGGTCAATTTTCCAATACCGAGAACCTTGGGCAGCCCACAAAAAGGATTGATAACAATCTTCGACGGCAGTAGGGAACTTATGTTGAGGGGCAAGGCGGTAATCAACTGATAACACAACAGCTCCAGTGATTGAAGCGATGCGAGTACAGATATAACTGTAAAGGTCCATATTTCCCCACACCCATCCTCCCCCGTGGTAGAAAATAATCATGGGGCGTAAAGACGTCATCGATTGGGTAGAGCTTGTCGATTTTTCATAGTGGTAGGCTGTAATGACTCCTCCCTCAACGGGGATAATAAATGAATTAATATCGATGTTTCGCGCTGGCTTTTTTAATAAGCGTCTCACCGCAAGGGTATCTGGGATCATTCTGTTGTTTAATTCAAGGAGATCTTGCTCACTAATTTGAGACCAGTCGGGGTTTCCAAAGACTTTTTTTGACCGCTTTACAAGATTAAGTACTTTTTTTGAGATAGGGACACTTTGAACATTATCACTATTTGTCATGTAACGGTGTTATCTCTCCTCGGGCGATACGTTAGCCTATTGTAAACTATATGGTTCTACTTTCCTATAGATAAACACAAATAAAGGGGACGAAGCAATCGTCCCCCTTATTGGCTTATAACCATGATCTTTAGAATTTATATTTTATACTAATACCGATAAGACTACTTTGTAAAAATTCATCGGGATCAAATTCACTGATGTTGTTGAAAAACTTTTCAAAGTCATCTACGTAATATGTTGCATCCAACCCAACGCTAAAGTTTTTAAGGATATTTACATCAAGACCTGCTCGCACGTTAAAGCCAGCACCTTGAGCTGCACTCTCTTCTAAATCATCAGTTAATGCTGCTGTGTAGTTTAAGCCCAAACCAACATACGGATCGAGTAGGCCAAGTGGAAGTCGTACAATAGCGTCAGCAAATATAATGAAATGGTTGGCTCCTCCATCATCTTTTCCGGTAAACATCGCATCTCCACTAATTCCTAATAAATCACCTAAAAAGAGTTCGGCTCGAATTCCTCCAAGAAATGCTTCTTCATCAATTTCTCCAGAAGTGAGGTTTGCCCAGTTGGTAAAACCTACTACTCCAATGGAGCCTTTACTTGCAGCAAACACGCTTCCTCCAAGTAGGAGTAATATTAGTAGGACTGTAAGTATTCTTCTCATATCGTCCCTCCTCTGATGCCATTTGGCATCATCATAAACGAAAAATAGTTATACTGTCTTAAACAGACAACTTCTTAAAAGGTTAAATCAATATAACAAATTTATAACCTATAGGGAAATTATATCTGAAAATTCGCTCCTTTTGTGATAATATCACTGAAAAAGCGGTTTTTGGTGATATATAATCACTCTTGCCAAAAAAAGAAGGTCAATGTACCATTCTTACTACAGTGAAAATTAGCACAGGAGGTGCACGTTATGAGTACAGTGCGTTCAATTCTTGAAGAGAAAGGGAGTGAAGTTATAAGCGTTCTACCAAATGATACTTTGGCTCAAGCAATTTTAAAGCTGACCCAACACAAAATTGGTGCTGTGCTTGTACTCGACTCAGAGGGCGAAATTAAGGGTATTCTTTCAGAGAGAGATATCATTAAACACTTAGCTGGTCGAATTGAGTATTCAACCGCTATCGCAGTAGAAGAGGTCATGACCAAGAGTGTTACCTATGTGAAACCTCACCAAAGTCTCGATGAGTGTTTACAGTTGATGACCACAGGTAGATTTAGACACTTACCCGTTGTTGAAGATTCTAAAGTAATTGGAATTGTCTCAATTGGGGATGTGGTAAAGTCGGTCTTAGCTGATAAAGCCTTCCAAATTGGGCAACTCGAGTACTACATTACCAATACGTTCTAATAATGAGATACTCTGTGGCATAAGCCACACTCTTATCTCTTTGCATAACAAAACATCCAACTCTTAGAGTTGGGTGTTTTTTATTCTGGTTGGCTCATCAGATTCAAAGGGAGTTGGCCACTGAATTTCACTAATGAAGAGAAGCCTCCCTCTTGTGTATAACGGGTGATAAATTCACTTTGCTCCAATGGGAGCTCTAAATAGTAGCCTTGTCCTAAGTCTGCTTTTTGATCTAATAAAAATTCAAGTTGTTCACTGTGTTCAATTCCTTCAACGATGACCTTAGCTCCCATCTGTTGTACCAGTGAGATAATACCTGAGATGAAGTGCTTTGCTTCAACAGAGCGTAAGTTCTGAGGAATGAGAGATTTGTCTAACTTAATATATTTAAAAGGTAAGTTCTCTACATATGATAAATTAGAGTATCCAATACCAAAGTCATCGAGATAAAAAGAGACTCCTTTAGAGATAAGACGGTTCATCATCTCTTTTACTTTCACAAAAGAGGAACCAATGGAGGTCGTTTCGGTTAACTCTAACGCAATTTTTCCTTCAGGGATATGATACTCCGAAAGAACTTCACCAATGGTGTGTTCAAGAGTTCCGTTCATAAATTGTCTTGATGAGATGTTCATACTCACCGAAGGCATCTCATACCCTTGGCGAGCTAAGTTGTGTAACATCTTAGCAATACTTCGTAATACCCAATACTCTAAATCTCCAATAACTCCCAGCTCTTCAGCTAATGGGATAAATTCAGAAGGGTTAATTGGACCATACTCTTTAGTGTAGAACCTTAGTAGTGCTTCGCTAAACAAAGCTTCCCCATTGCACAGAGAAAACACTGGCTGAAATACCAGTGAGAGATTTCCACTGGTTGTTGCTTGAGAAAGAAGTTCACTGAGACGATTTTTTCTTCGGAGTTCCTCTAAGATGGTTTTATCACATTGGATGACTTGTCCCACACCTCGACTTTTAGCTTTTTTAATGGCGTAATCTAAGCTGGTAATGGGATTCATCTGTTCATCCGATTTAAATGGGAGATCTAACATCGCTAATGTGGCACTGAGGCGAGTAGAGATTCCATCAACACTCCACGGCTGTTGAAAGCGATCTAAAATAGCGTATCCTAAAGAGCTTATTTTCTGATGGTAGGTAATGAGTGCTAACTCATCGCCTCCATAACGGAAGACTGTTCCATTAAATTTCTCTTGCTGTAAAAACTTAGTAATTGCGATAAGAATTTGATCTCCCACCTTTTGATCAAATGTATCGTTGATATGTTTAAAGTTATCGAGTGACACTACAATAATTTGAGATTTCTTGTTCTTTCTCACTAACGATTCTAAATGCCTAATAAAGTTTTCTCGGTTCGGAGTTTTTGTCAAATTATCGATACTGATTTGTTGAGTTTGAAAATTCAAGTAGACAGATAAGAGAGCTATCATAATAGCTGAACCGGTAAGAATAACATCGAGTAGGAGAATCTGGATAGTAACAATTCCTAAAGAGATAATTGGGAGCCAAAGCATGACCCGTAAAAAAGGGGGGCTAATGTATTGCCGCTCACGGATGATTGTAACTCCCCCAGTGACGATATAAAAGAGTGCTGCAAAGAGAGGAAAGAGGTTGAGTGGACCTCTTTCATACTCTAATTGCTCATTAAGACTAAATAAGAGTCCACTGTTAATATTTAAAAATACTACCACTACATGAACAAAGGCGACGATCGCTATTAAGATTGAAGCAACAAGGAAACGGTTTTTATGCTCTTGGGGAGATTGTTCCGCACTATATAACAGGAGATAGAGAATAAAGAGGGGAGGAATTAGCGGATAGAGGAAAAAGTAGGCTGTATTGAGGGCCATCAATGAGAAGCGAGAAAAGAGATGAGGAGCTTCAAAGCCAATGACTGTTACAATGTTAATGCCAAAACAGAGTAGAGAGAACCACAAGATAAATCTAAAAACTCTATTACCACTAGAGTTATGTGTTTGTGTTGGGCGATAATTTATTAAAATAACGATGACAACTAATGTTGCAACTATTTCAGGAATACTATTCCACTTCATGAACGCTCCCTTGATTCATCTTTTGGTCCCCTATTATACCGTATAACGAAGTGTAGTTCTGTTTTATTTACCAATCAATGGGTGCGTGTCACAATTGTGATGCAATGAACAACATCAATGCGGTATGAAATGTTGTGTTGATGTATCTCATACTCCCCTTTACGAGGGCACATTTCACACCCAAGACCTAGCACATCGTAACGATAACATGCCCTGCTGATAAACAGCGGTAGTGGTACATCTGGTCCAACAGGTGTTGCCTGTATAGGCCAACTATCGGTCGAAATATCCTCTTTTTCAACCCATGGATATAATCCAATGAGTTGTGGTAGCTGCTCAGAAAGTAGTGTAGCTGATTCTCTATTTGCCATATAAAGATAGATATCTCCAAAGACTTCTATGTGCGGATTCTTTTGAGCCCATTGGATGTGAGAAACATTGTTTAACCCCACCCGAATCTTATGAGGATAACGCTCTACTATTTTATCAAGATCAGAGAACATCTTTTTCTCATCAAAACTCACCGGAGGCAGAGGAAGGTAGTAATACCCATCTATATAAGGGAGTTGAGTATTCTCACCTTGTAAAAAGACCCATGGGATGTGAGGTGCTTTAAGATCATGCAACATGTTTCTTTGAGGAAGGCAAACTGATTCTCTTTTTACACCGTCAGATTGGGATAACGTGGAGTGAAGAGATTCGTTATACAGTGTTTCAATAGAGGTATACCACTGCTGTTTAATCTCTTTGAGTTGCGACAGTGGTAAAAATAGAGCATTCTCATCCCAAGTGGTTGTATTGTGAACTGTTAATGAACCTAAGGTAAAAGAGCTCTCCCCATATATAGAGAAGGCGTTGAAGATATTTGCATACGAATTTTGCTCTTTTCGAGCTTGCTGCACATCAAGAGGGTATCTCTTTCTAAGAGACGTCCCCATCCACTGTGGTAATGAGTGAGTCTCAATCGTACAAGAGCCACTAGCGATACTCACATCAAGATTCAAAGGATACGCATATCCTCTTTTGGGATACTCCCTTATTAAAGGGAGAGTTCCATCGTGGTTAGAGATCTTGTAAAGATCAAGCGGATAGTGAGTGTGCGAAAGTTCACTAGGGAGAGAGATTCTCACCTTATCTCCCTTATATGCACGATGTACACGTTTGTTGTTACTTTGAGTGAAATCTTGTAGTGCCCATTTTGCTGGCTGTTTGATGGCACTCTCTTTACGAGGAAGAACCATCACCCCATCACGAAGAGCTAATGAAGCTTTGAGAGTTATCTCCCCCTCAGAAGAGACTTCTCCCAGATAGATGCCTCGGTGGGAGGGGTAGTCGGTGGTAATGAGTGAAGGGGTATGACGGTTCTCTAGAGGTTTCTCTTTTCCGTAATCGAATGTCCACCCTTTGTGTGAGAGACGACTGAATTGGGCATGAAGGTGCTCTTTCATTAATCTAAACTCATGAGTATGTTCTTTGTTCTCTAGTAACAGACGATAATACCGTGCAGCGTAATAGGCATACGAAGGGCTTTTCATTCTCCCCTCTACTTTAAGTGAGTCGATTCCAATCTCTTTTAAAAGACGAACCGATTGTTCAACATCGAGATCTTTCATGGAGAAGGGAAATGACTCTTTATCTCCATCTGAAAAATAGGTGCGACAGATTTGAGAACACTCACCTCGGTTTGCACTACGGCCACTTAACAGATGACTTGCCATACACAAACCCGAAAAACCGTAACACATCGCCCCGTGGATAAATACTTTCAGTTCAATATCTGGACAGCAGGAGCGGATATGTTCGATCTCTTTGAGTGTCAGTTCTCGTGCTAACACAACTCGCTTAAAGCCCAGTTGTTGTAGTTGCTTCACTCCATCTACGGTATGAACAGCTAATTGCGTACTACTGTGAAGTTCAATTGAGGGGAAGTGGGACTGTATAAGGTGGGCAAGTCCTAAATCTTGAACAATAATTCCATCGATAGAGAGTCGTTCTAATTCCCGTAAGGTTCCAACCAGAGACGATAACTC
>JBBAFS010000058.1:0-9922 GCA_041655255.1 Sphaerochaetaceae bacterium | reverse complement strand
TGGTAAATTCATTAATCAGTAAAGAGGGGACATTGGGGTTAAAACCCCACACGTGAGTTTCAAAATAAAGTGAGTTACCACTTATGTCCGTAACCCGTCCTGTAAGAAGATACGACTGAGCGGCAATAAGAGGAGTCTTAAATTCAACTATCAAGGTGTGGTTGTATACCGAGATTGAAGAGATTGTTGCACCAGATACACTAAGACTCTCTCTCTTACAAAAGATTCGTTCATCAAATAATATTTCAAGTCGGTACGAATCGACTGTTTTAGTGTTCAACAATCGAGGAGATGAGATATCTTTTCCTACTACAGCATTCACTACATCGATGTGTGGTTGAGCTTCACAACTGGTTAATAAAGTGAGTAATACAAAAAAGCTACATAGTCGTTTCATCATAGTAGTAAAAAGACTACGATATACTCTTTTTTGATTGATTGACGCTTAGGGGGTGTTTGTCTACACTCATAGTGAAACAGGGGGATTCTCATGAGCAAATTGTGGCAAAAGCAAGATACACTCGATAGTATGATGCAACATTACACGGTAGGAAATGACTATTTGTTGGACCAACAACTCGTCATTGCCGATGTTATTGGATCTGTTGCACACGCTAAAACACTCCACAAAGCTCACATTCTTTCACTTGAAGAACTCAAAGAGTTAGAAAAAGCTTTGGCACATGTAGTCTCTTTGGTTGAAAAAGACTCATTTCCTATCACTGAAGAAGATGAAGATTGCCATACCGCAATTGAGAACTCACTAGTACAGCACGTAGGTGATGTGGGTAAAAAAATCCACACAGGGCGTTCTCGTAACGACCAAGTTCAAACTGCTTTACGTTTATGGATGCGTGAAAGTTGTGCCCTTATGGCTAAAGAGACAGCTCTTTTAGCTCAAAAGTTATTCACATTTGCTTCCAAGTGGGAGATGACCCCAATGCCAGGTCGGACTCATATGCAACTTGCAATGCCCTCTTCGGTGGGATTGTGGGCCTCTTCATTTGCTGAAGAGTTGTTAGATGAGACTCGTCATCTGTTACATGTATACACCCTCTTAGATCAAAGCCCGCTAGGCTCAGCTGCTTCGTATGGGACGCCGCTTAATTTAAATCGTTCGTATGCTGCTCAGTTATTAGGTTTTTCAAAAGTACAAAACAATGTCTTATATGCAAATAACAGCCGAGGTAAATTTGAGGCCATCTTTTTAGATGCATGTGATTATGTGACTCTTACATTAAGTAAATTAGCACAAGATGTGATGCTTTTTTCATTAGATGAAATTGGGTATTTCTCTTTACCCCCATTTTTATGTACCGGTAGTAGCATCATGCCTCAAAAGAGAAACCCAGATGGCTTAGAGTTAGCCCGTAGTCGTAGTGCTGTTGTCTCTTCTTGTTCTCAACGCATCAAAGCAATCATCCGCTCTCTCCCATC
Organism: Sphaerochaetaceae bacterium; assembly: GCA_041655255.1. GTDB lineage: Bacteria > Spirochaetota > Spirochaetia > Sphaerochaetales > Sphaerochaetaceae > JBBAFS01. The sequence goes on along the minus strand of JBBAFS010000058.1, from coordinate 8,485 downwards.
GGGTTACAACCGTGATTTTCAAGATACAAAAGAGCCACTGTTAGTAGGAGTGAATGCTGCTCTTTTAACAGTAAAGATCATGGGAAACATGGTAGAACAATTAGAGGTTCATACCGACAAACTCCTTCAAGGATTTCGTAAAGAGATCTATGCTACTGATGAAGTGATCAAACGTCTTCAAGAGGGTGGAAACTTTAGAGACATCTATAAAGAAGTTGGCCTAGATTTAGAGAGTGTTGGTCGTTATGAACCATATGTGGTAGTAAAAAGTCGATTAAGTGAGGGCACTAGTGGTAACCTCAATCTAGAAGGGAAGATGAAAGAGATTTCTACTTTGCTTAATCAAAGTGAGAATCACATAAGAGTTCTTGAGGGCGTGTATAACACACTAATAAAAGGTGTCACAACCGTTGTTTAAAAGTGTTAGTGAGTTGAATCGTACCTCTTGGATATGATAAGGTTGGGTCATGAGTATAGTGAAGCCGCAAAAGCTGGGAATCTTAGCCGGTCCCGGTTCAGAATTTTTTACATCGAGGGTCCTTAAACACCTTCGTCGTCTCTATTTAGATCGTTATAACAAATTAAGTGCGTCGTTGGTAAAACGCCATAATATGAGTGCTCAAGAACTCTTAGATGTTGTTATTTTAAACGATGACCTGATTAGTAAAAAAATTCCTCGGGGAAGAAAACCAAAAAGCTATACCTGCCCCGAATTTGAGATTCCAGTAAAATATACTCGATTTGCAAATGGGGAAGTGAAAGCTGAAATCCTTCAGGCTGTTCGAGGCCTACGCATCTTCATTATCTACGACATGTCAAATAACTACCCAGTAAAAATAGCTGGAAGTGATGAGCCCATTAGCTTAAGTGTGAATGACCATGTGATGATGCTCTTTACAATGATCAATGCAGCACTTAACAGTGGATGTGAAAGCGTTACTTTAGTACTTCCAACCTACCCATATGCTCGACAACATAAAAAGAGTGGACGTGAAGCACTTACAGCTGCTTTGTTTGGAAGAATGGTTGAGAATATGGGTGTTGAACGCATTATTACCCTTGATATCCACTCTCGTGAAATTGAGAACTGCTTTAACAGTACCCACTTAGAAAATATTCACGCAAGTTACCAAGCTCTTATTAAGCTTCATAAAATCATCGACTTTAATGATCCCAATTTAGTTGTAGTGAGCCCCGACACTGGTGCTGTTCAACGTAACCGCTTCTATGCTGAAGCTCTTCATAAACCACTGGCTATGCTCTACAAAGAGCGGGATTACTCTATTGTAAGTAAAGATGCAAAACGATCAAACATTCGTAGTATTAGCTTACTTGGAGATGTCAAAGGGAAAACAGTCTTAATGGCAGACGATATGATCGGAACAGGGGGAACTTTGTTAATTGCCATGAGAGAATTAAAAAACTTTGGAGCTAAGAAAATTATCTGTTTAGTGAGCCTCCCATTTTTCAACGGCAACGCCCGAGAAGAGTTTGAACAAGCATACCAAGAGGGAATCTTTGATCGCATAGTTGGAACTAATGCTGTGTTCCACGATAAAACACTCACTGATCGTGAGTGGTTTGTCCAAGCCGATGTCACTGAGTTATTTGCTCGAGTCATTAGTCGGTTACACCACGGACGAGCACTTAGTCCCGTATTAGATAATAGAATGTTTATTCAGCGTCTTGTCGATATCACACAAGGACAGCAATCGGCTCCATCGCCGAGAAGTTAAATTCAACTTCTCGGCTGGTCGTTGGCCCCACCGCTACATGACGGGATCATGCAAAATTTATCGACCACAAGGAGCATCCTAAGATGAAAACATCACAAAGAATTAGAGCTTTCCAAGCTTCACCTATAAGAAGATTAGTCCCCTATGCAAACAAAGCAAAACAGAGGGGAGTTCATGTGTACCATTTAAATATTGGTCAACCCGATATCAAAACTCCTCAAGAGGCTATACAAGCAGTTCGCTCGTACGATAAAGAGATTATCGCCTACGGTCAAAGTGAAGGGGAGATGGAGTTACGTACATCTCTCATTGGATATTATAAACAATTTGGAGCCTCATTAGATGTTGAAGATATCTACATCACCACTGGTGGTAGTGAAGCAATCCAATTTGCTTTTATGGTGTTATGTGACCCAGGTGATGAAATCATTGTCCCTGAACCTTATTACACCAACGTAGGCTCTTTTGCCTATGCCGCTAATATTACCCTAAAGGCAGTGACCAGTCGTATTGAAGAGGGATTTGCCCTTCCAGATATCTCAGAGTTTGAAAAACAAATCACACCTAAAACAAAAGCTATTATGCTCTGTAGTCCTAATAACCCAACTGGACATATCTACACTGAAGATGAACTGATAAAGATTCTTAAGTTAGTAGAAAAATATGATCTCTTTTTGATTGTTGATGAAGTATACCGAGAGTTTTGTTACGACGGAAAAACCTTCATTAGTATTTTGGCCTATCCTGAGTATGACCAACGTGTTGTCATGGTCGACTCTTTTTCTAAACGCTACAGTATGTGTGGCTCTCGTATTGGGACCTTTGTGACAAAGAATAAAGAGATCTTAGAAGGGGTGGTTAAACTCGCTCAAGCTCGACTCTGTCCTCCTGTAATAGAACAAGTAGCTGCTATGGCCGCTACAACGGCTCCCCAATCGTATATCGATGAGGTGAAAAAAGAGTACCAAGGGCGTCGAGATTGCATTGTACAAGAGTTACAACGCATCGATGGGGTGATCTGTAGTGAGCCTAAAGGAGCCTTTTATCTTATTGCTAAACTCCCAGTAGAAGATGCTGAAGATTTTTGTCTGTTTTTGTTAAATGACTACCAACTCGATAACAAAACAGTGATGCTTGCTCCTGCACAAGGGTTCTATGTTTCCAATCAATTAGGGAAAGATGAAGTTCGTATCGCCTATGTGCTCAATAAAGAGGACCTCAAAGCGGCCGTACGAATTATTAAAGAGGCCTTAGAGGTCTACCCAAAGCGAAAATAATAACGATAACTCTTGTTCTTCTCATGACGTAATAGTGTATACTAGGAGCACTAATCGTACATGGAGGATCGTGTGGCACCTACAAACGACTCACTAAGACGTTTATTTCAGAGACTGAGAATAGTTGCTATTGATGCGGCGGTAATGTATATATCTGCATTGCTCGCCTCATATGCCTTATTTAGTCATTTCCAATTTGTATTAGCTCATTACTATCTGTTTTTCATTGTCATAGGGATGCAACTCATTTTTTTCACAAGCTTTAGGCTCTATTACATTCGCCTTGTCGACAGCTCGCTCGATTTAGTTGCTCGAGGGGCTGGAGCGATGATTCTCTCCTCTGTAGCTGTCTTGTTTTTTATGTTGTGGTGGACAAGAGATTTTGCCATAGCAACACGCTTTACCAGTGTCTATATCGCCTTTGTTGTTGTCTTTTTATTAGGCTATCGAGTGTTGTATCGGATGAGCGTCTCATACTCCATTACAAAAATGCGAAAACCAAATGGACAGCCAAGAGCGATTGTCTATGGTGCTGGAGAGATTGGAATGCAATTAGCACGACAGTTTCACCGAAGTAAACTCGATTACCACATTGTTGGTTTTATCGATGACGATGAAGAGAAACAACACTCAATTGTCCAAGGTATTACCGTCATGGGTTCTTTACAGACTCTGCCTACCTTGTTAAGAGGTGGGGCAGTGGATGTTCTTATTATTGCAATTACAAACCTCTCAAGTGAAAAGATCCGAGAAGCACTCGATATCGCTGGCCGTTTGATATTGAAACAAAGATTATCCCATCACTTTTTGAGATGGAAGAGCAGCGTAAAGGAACAGCCGAATTACGTGATATTCAATTTGAAGACCTTCTTGGTCGCAGTGTCGTCACATTTGATAAAACACCCATTGCCGAAATGGTTGAGAATAAGTGTGTATTAGTCACCGGGGCAGGGGGCTCAATTGGAAGTGAGATATCACGACAAATCTTGTCGTATCAACCAGCGAAGCTCCTGTTATTGGATACTGATGAGACTGAGTTACACGATTTATCACTTCGACTTCACCGCTATCAACATGAGTTCAGTGAACGAGTGATGCCCATAGTGTGTGACGTTCGTAATAGTGAGAAGATTGAAAAGATCTTTGAGACTTATCACATCGACATCGTCTTTCATGCTGCTGCTTATAAACATGTGCCGATGATGGAGTATTACCCTGAAGAGGCCTTTAAGACTAATGTAGGTGGAACATACAATGTCTTTACTTCAGCTGTGAAACATCAAAGTAGCCGTTGTATTCTAGTCTCTACCGACAAAGCGGTGAACCCAACAAATGTGATGGGAGCAACCAAAAGAGTTGCTGAGATGGTCGCTAGTATGCTCAGTAATGAGACTACCGAGATTGTGTGTGTCCGATTTGGAAATGTGTTAGGAAGTAGGGGTTCAATGTTACCGCTCTTTTTAGAACAGATGAGAGAGGGCTTTCCTATCACCATCACCGATAAAAGAATTATTCGTTACTTTATGACAGTCCAAGAGGCAGTAAGTTTAGTCTCATTAGCAGGTGCACTGGGAAAAGGGAAAGAGGTGATGGTCTTAGATATGGGAGAAGCGGTCAATATCTACGACTTTGCTAAGAGGTTGGTTCGTCACTTTGGTGATGGTAAAAATGAGATTATCATAACTGGCTTACGACCTGGTGAGAAACTCTATGAAGAGAAACTCAGTGATAAAGATAAAACCATCCCAACAGATAATCCAAAACTCTTTAAAGCAATTGTGAATCAAGATCTTGATTACAACTCATTTCAGAAGATCATCGACTCAATGGAAGCGCTTGAAAGTGATGAGTTTGTTACATTGTTACAAGAATTAGTTCCTGAGTATACCAATAGTGAAAAGAGACGGTCACAATTCACATGAAAGCATACTGTCTCCATGTACGTACCGGTTCCGAAAAGAAATTTGTCATTGCCTTAAAAAAAGAGTTAGATTCTATAGGAGTAGAGTATCTCGACATTGTATACCCAACACGGGTTATGAATCAGAAAAGAAAAGGTCTTTGGCATAGGGTAGAGCAGCCTCTTTTACCTGGGTATCTGTTCTTTTTTCTCAGTGATGAACAAGACTTTCCTCTCCACCTTATTCGTCAAGAGCGGGATACATACAGTATCTTACGCTACAGCGATGGAACCTTTGAACTGAGAAATGGAGATTACTCGTATGCTCAATGGGTATACGATCATAACGGAAAGATTAAACCAAGCACCGTTGCCTACAAAGAGGGGCAGTTTGTGAAAGTCGTCGAAGGACCACTAGAGAGTTTTCAAGGGAAAATTCTTAAACTTGATCGTCACCATCGCCGTGCGATAGTAATGATGACGTTTGCTGGTGCTGAGAGAAAAGTGAATTTAAGTGTCGATTTTATTGATGTTCAATAACGTTACTTACGGTCTTTACGGCCCATCACCCCTCGTAAAGAGGAGTAGAGTTGCACCCTGTTTGTCACATCTAATTTTGCGTAGATATTTTTAATGTGGGTTTTCACTGTATTAATACTAATAAAGAGTTGATCAGCAATCTCACGATTTGTTTTACCTTGGACTAACAACTCAATGAGTTCGCGCTCTCGACTACTTAAGCCAGCTTGTTCAAATACTTCAACTGAAATCTCTTCATCGATACATGGGTTGTCATAGTCACGAAAGTAGCGTCCACTGATAAACAAATATAAAAAGACCACATACACGACAAAACTAAGGTAAGCCAATTTAAAGATATGGTCTTTAAAAAAGATTAAATCGAGTGGGAAGGTAATGATAAGAGGTAAGAATGTAGCACTCATTCCTACAAGTAACATCTCTTGTTCATGTCCAATGGCCTTACGACGATAGATAGCACTTGTGATACCGTGAATGACCATTAACATACTTCCACCAAAGAAGTGGTAAGCAAAGGTGATGTTCATCGCTACAAGCCAATCTCCTTGGCTCTGAAGAATAATAAGAAAGAGACTTAAGATGAGAAAGATTGAAGTAATGAGTAAACTCACCCGAGTGCCCACTCTCTTTTGTCGCTCTAAGATAGGGAGTAACCCTACTAAGTAACGACTCATCACAAAAAGCAATATCGATGTCATTATAATTGAAAGAAGCGATATCCACAGTGCAAAGGTGTGAAACGTGTGACTTGCTAGTTGCTCAGAACTGAGTACTTGATGGATATAGGTCATAAATACCGAAATACACATCTGTAGACACAACGGAATTAAGACAATGAGAAACTCAAATGTATACGAATCACGTGCTCGTACATGAAGTAAAATAACAAGACATGTTATTGAGAGTACTAAAGCTGTTGTAGCAAACATTAACAAATCGCCGAGGATAAACATCAACACTATCTCCCAGTAGTGAAACTCAGTGTATCACATTCCTCAAGGAGATTAAAACAGGGAAAAATACTCCGCTCACCATCTAAGAGAGCTTTCGTGAGAAAAGGGTCGCTTTTCCTCTTAAAGATGAGCTGGAGTAAGAGATTTTACATCAGGGAAGGGAAGGCCTGGCGGTAGATCCATAACCGTTGCAGGGTAAAAGAGTTGTCGTACTCCAAAGGGGCCTAATTTTCCCCTGACGACGAGTTTCTCATCTTCTACCCAGATATCACATCGATAACTTCGTCCATTTCGAGGATCACGAATATATCCGTCGGCCCAGATAGACTCTTTTGGCTCTAAGTCCCAAAAAAGATTACTCTCAACAAGAAAAGGTGAACCTTCAAGTTTTTCAATTCGCCTTACTGGTGAGAGATAGGTGTCAATGAGAAATCCCTCTTTCTCATCAAACCCAGCAATAACTTGTCCGTAGAGCTTCCCCTCATATTCGTAAGCTACCATGATCGAGGTCGTAAACCCCTTTTTGGCATCAACGCTCTTCCAAAACCCAATGGCATCATGTAACGAAGCCATAAGAAGGATAGAGGGGAAGAGAATAAATAATACGATGACAAGCGTTTTTTTCATAACTACTCCTCTTATTAAAAGAGGTAACTAATTCCTATACTAAAGGTGTCTTTGTCTTTCCATTCTTTAAACAGGCTCGGACTTGAGTCTTTTAAAGCACCGTACATACGACCACTGAGTTTCACCCGTAAATCATCATTCACATTCCAAGTAACTGAAGGTAAAACAGCATATCCTTTTGTCTCAAATTGATACGTTCCAGCAAGACGAACATTCACCTTCTCTTTTGCTAAAGGGAGTTCCAAAGCTGCAACTAAAGTATTCATATACGGCTTACCATTACTGGAAATAGAAGCTTGGAGAGTATCTGAATCAAAGATATTATCTTTATCAAAATTAAGGATATATTGCCCATGATAGGTAACGTTGAGATACGCACTTGTTTTAGGAATCATCAATCCTAAGCCTGCTAAGTAGACAACCTTGTTGTTATACAAAGTAGGATCTTCACCCTTAAAGTCTTCACTTAACCAAAACCCACCCTCAAGCATCAAGGTAAAAGGCCCACTAATCACAGTAGCCTCAGCCCCAAACAACTGAGCACGGGTGAATTTGATTTTGGTGTTAATTGTTGATCCTTCAATATCGTCGGGATCAATAGACAAAATAGGTGGGGATAGACTAAGTAGCGTTCCCATCATGGTTTCTATATTGTCCATAGAAGCATGAAAATCCGGTTTGTCTTTCATGTGAACATCTAAGGATAATTCGAATGAAGGGGTATTATAAAACCCATTCCAGTAAATAAATCCAACATCTGCAGGCCCTGCAATAGTTTTGATTCGTGCTCCAAACTGACTGTTAGAAATGGTTGCTAGGTCTTCATTTGAAGGCGTATCCATCTTAACGTGTAGACTTTCTGGATTAAATATGGCGATGATATTATCAATAAAAGGAAGAGCCTCTGGAGGAAGTATTGAACCTAGACTTTCAGAACCAAATGAACCAAGAGGATTCGGCTGTGGCATTGCCCAGTAGTCTTCAGGCTTCTCGGCAGCTACCATGGGTATGAGCATTGGTTTGTAGACAACATCGAGTGTTGTGTCTTTGAAGGTTGCTGTGCTCATAATCATTGGTTCACTTATTTTCATCTCTAGTGGATCATCGACAATTCCCTTTCTATAATCAGGGGCATTAAGTACATCAACTACGTGTACTCCGTCTCCTGATCCCCACTCTTTTTTAAGAAGACCAGCTTCAATTCTTCCCCCTTCAAAGTAGGTGAGAATAGAGAGTTGGGTGAAAATATCGATCCACTCCATTTCGTTATCTATTGTGGGAAGAAGTTCTAATGAAGCTTTTGCATCAACAATAGAGCCTCTCCAAGCGAGATCTAGGGTAAGTCCCCCTTGGACCGCTGTTTGAAAGTCTGTACCTAGTTTGTTTCCTTCAATGAAGAAAGAGACAGTACCAGAGAGGTCCATTCCTTTTGAATCTTGAGTAAAACTTGTA
>JBBAFS010000057.1:0-10070 GCA_041655255.1 Sphaerochaetaceae bacterium | reverse complement strand
CATTTGAGGAAGGGCTACTTTCACATAAGTGTTATGGGTATACCAAAATCTCTCAACAAAGGAGACTTTCTTTGGAGAAAGGCCACTAAAGGCAATGAGGTGGAGTCGTACACGGTTTTTATCTACAGGAGATCTCTCCTGTACCCCCTTAGGAAGGGCAAATGGGTAGAGTTGTTGTTGAGTCTCAAAAGCTTCAATGACTTTACGATGAGAAAAATCGGCTTGATCACTCTCTTTAAGTGCATCGTGTACAATCATCGAGAGGTAGTTTCCTAAAGCACTTGAAGAGAATTGCATGCTTTGTGTTGATGGAAGATCATACGAACTTGCTTGTTGGCTTTTTTTAAGCAGGGGGTCGTATTTGTGTTGTAAGAATTGTTGTTTCTCATTAAAACGGCGTAATTCAACTTGGGCTGCTTCAATATCTTGTTGTTGGATATAATTTAATGCTTTAAACAATGTGAGATAGATATCTTCATAATCTTCCCCACTGTAAGGCCGAGTTGTTTCACTCACTAAGTAACTACCAATATTGGCTAAGATTGATTCAGTGTAAAGATGTTGAATCAGTAACTCAGCTTCATCAAAAGCTTCATTCGACTCTTCATACAGATTGGCCCAGTGGGCAATCATCCCTTTATCAAGAGCGTAAATCAGTGGTCCACTACTATCTAGGTAGGTAGTTTTTGCATCAACAACCTGCTCATAGGCATCTTCATATTCACGGTTGTACAAAGAGTGTTCAATTGGGCGTACATCTAAGGTAGTCGTACACCCCACTAAAGCGAGTAATACAGAAGCGATGGCACATAAGAGTCTTTTAGCATGCATGCATCATTAGAGGGTGTAACGATTTTGGGTAATCAGTTTTCGTACACTCTCTTCTCCTACCCACACCTTTTTAGATGTTTCGATATCGATCAACTCTGCACTTACGTAGTAGGTGCGTACACTTTTACCACTGATACGATCAACGACGGTCCTCACTGCCCCTTGAAGAAGGAAATCTGCTCCGAGTTCTTTTCCTAACGCAACAGCACTACTTTCACTTGCGTAGATTTGTTGATCTAAGCGTTCATCACGAACCTCTTCTCGATATGCAATATCTGCAACCATATCGACTCGTTGAGTATTGATAAGAGCCATCTCAAATCGCTTAGCAATAATCTCGGTATCAAGATGTTCACTACTTCGATTTTGAATCGTCCCAACCACCACAACTGGGTTTTTCCCACTGCGCATCTTATATTGATTAATCCAGCTGGAAGAGAGTGAACTTTCAATGAGAGACGAGGTGACTATGGCGATATCTGTATCGTTCCAAGAACCACTGAGATCGATTACTTCCCCTTTGGTAAGACGCTTCACATTAGTTGTTGCCATACAAGAGGTGATTAACGTAATCAGAATTACTACAGTGAGAATGTAAAAAAGAGGTTTAATTCGACCTTTCATTGGAACGCCTCCTTATCAAGTAACACCTCTAAGTAGTGAATCATCTTCTCTGCTTGGGTGATGTTCTGTTGTTGTTCTAACTTTTTCACTTGCTCTTTATAGGCCTCTTTGAGGTGTTTTGTACTAAAGGAGGCTAAGACCCACACTCCCCCATCTTTATCAATATAACTTTTTTCAATCACCACACCTCTTAGTGAGATATCAACAACTTGGTGAGAGAAAACTTCTAAGACTTCTGTGTGTTCAAAACCAACATCGTTGGTGTAGTTCGTGACAGCTGTATGAACAGTGACACTCGCCCAACGAGCGATATCATCTATAGCGGCACTTTCAGCACGGATACGTGATGTGTTTACATTAGATAATTTACCATACCCCGTAGCATAATACGTTCTCCACGATTGAGGGACATGGGTTGTCCACTTAGGAGAGCCATCAGGGTTTGTTGTTGCACAACTACTAAAAACAAATAGGAGTGTAACAGCAATCAAGATTAAGAAATGAGTTTTTCTCATGTGCTTACCTCTCACTCTCATAGTAATCAATTATCCTAGGGGGCGCTACTCTCTTTTAAACAATGCGGTTATGAAAGTAGTTACGAACCCTCAGTAAACTAAAACGAAGAAGCAAAAACAATAAAAGACAACTTCCTACAATAGCAACACTTAATGACCATGAAATTAAGCCCTCTTTTCCTCGGTACTTCAGGGCGCAATGATCTCCTATCACCACAGCCCACGAAGCGATAGTGATAAGTGAAAAGACAATGGAGGTCACTCCCACTTTTCCTTTACTCACTCGCCACACTAACAATGAGACAAAGATCATGGTAAAAAGATAAATAGGAAGTGCTACTGCAATTGACCATGAGAGGGTGTGTGTCTCTATAAGGTTGGTAACTAATAAAAAGAGTCCCACACTAAGGATCATTATCGCTATTTTCACTCCCACATACTTCTTCCCCTTGAGAGCCGGTAAGACAGCTAAGATCCAATAGAGCACTAAAGAAGCTAAAGTGTAATAAGCCCACTTATACTCAGGAATCCGTATCGCAATGCTGAGCACCAAGATGGTAGTAAGAACTACATACCACGATGAGATCTTCACATATGATGGTTTACACACTAATGGGACAACAATGAAGGCTCCCCCAACAAGTGTTGCCACTATGGCAATAAGGGGATTAAAGGTAGGAAGAGCAAAAGCTGTGATTACTAACGTAACTAGTGCTAAAGCGACAAAGGTAATTACTAACTCTAAAATCGCTTTTCGAGTTTTATCTAACGAGGGGTGAATTATCTCCTCTTGTTGAGAAAGGGGGAATAACGGCTCTTGGCTATTTCCAATAAGTTCAGGCGGTCCATACACCACGGTGTTACAAAGTGGACACTTTTCTAATCCTGATGCTAATTTCACTCCACATGAAACACAGTATGCCATGTTCATCACCTCCTATTGGTTGAGATCTCTACACGGATCTGTTTATCGACTAACGAGGTGAGTACTTCTCGTTCTAAATCTACTTTCTCTTTGTATATAGAGCTAAAATTGAGTTTCATATACTCCCCTACACTCACAGCAGCACAACTCACTTTGTTTGTTTTACTTGGGGAGAGATAAAAGTCGGCACTTTGTACATACTCTGAAGTGATCTCATCGAGTTCTAATTGCCCTAAGTTACTCATCGTCGTGCTATATAAATTGTCACCATAGATATCACTAAAGAGTTTCATCAAAGGCTTTTTAATCCAATTAGGGGCATAGCGAATCAACACATGTGATCTCCCTGATCGGTTACGGGCAATATAGCGATTAATATATTTTTGGTTTAATTGACTGCGTAATTGATGCATCACCTGGGTGGTAATCTCCTCCATCGTATAGTGTCCCAATCGTGGATCGATTCCGACTACCATAAACAAGGTGAAATTCCTTAATGTATCACTTGGGTATAATCTTCTTAGATTTACCGGTACTGATACTTTAATCGGCTTATATCTTCTTTTAGATCTCTCACGCTCTTGGATCTTTTGTAGAGCATAAATTAATTCACTGACGATATACTCGGTGATTGTCACCTTGTATGTTGAGGCGACTTTTTTTATATCACTGATGGGGATACGTGCAGAGATAGCTTGCACCTCATCACTGTAAGGAGAACGTTTCATATGAAAAGCTGGAGGATCTAAAGCAAAGACCGACTTCAGAGGAGTATAAAACTTCTCAAAGGCATCTTCTTGAGTGATGCTTCCTGTTGTTGCATCACGTGTGAGATCTACTCCACTGAGTATTAAATACTCTTTTACAAGAGCTTGTAAGAACCTCAAACCCCCTGAACCGTCACTTAAGGCGTGAAATACCTCTAAGGCAATACGGTTTTTAGTATAGTGAACTTTAAACAAATAGCCGTTGGCATTTTTCTTAGGGTGGAAAAAACGACACGGTCCTGCTACTTCAGGGTACACGTTAACCTCTTTGGTATTGGGGGCAAAGTAGTACCAAAAGAACCCTGGGTGTAAAGCGACAGTAAAATAGGGAAAGAGCTCAAGTGTTTGCTCTAAGGCGGTAAGAAGCCTTTCAGCAACCACTTCAATTGTTAATTCCACTGAGAGGCGAAAGGTGTGACTGTTGTAGCGTGCTGCAGTTGGCGGATAAATAATCGCTGAGTTGTCTAATGGAATTAATGGATTATGAGCCATACGCTACCTTTTATAAAATGGTGTCTTCACTATGCGAGCTTGTTTTCTTTTCCCATAAATTTCTATCTCTAAGGTATCACCAAAAGAGAGAGGAATCTCTCGATCAATGAGCACGTAACCACAAAAGATCCCCAAAGTTGGACTTTTAGTGCCACTGGTGACAAAGCCAATCTCTTTGTCGTTTAGAAAGACACGGTGGGTATGACGAGGAATGGCTTTATCGATCATCTCAATGCCTCTGAGAGTGCGTTTTACCCCCTCTTGTTTCTGTTTTACAAGAGCCTCTTTACCGACAAAGGAGCCTTTTTCTAAAGCGACAAAATAGCCTAAGTTTGCCTCTAATGGGGTAATGTCTTCATCTAACTCTTGCCCATATAAAGGAAGTTTTGCCTCTAGGCGAAGAGTATCACGAGCTCCTAAACCACAAGGGATAAGACCCTCTTTTTTGCCACTCTCTAACAGGAGGTTCCATATATATGGGGCATCTTCATTTGCCATGTAGAGTTCAAAGCCATCTTCTCCTGTGTATCCGTTACGACTGATTACAATCTTTCTTCCACCTATAAGCACTTCACCTTTAAAGGTGAAAAAAGAGAGGTCGGCTAATGAACTATCTAAGGTACTCAGTACATCGACAGCTTTTGGCCCTTGGAGGGCGAGAACGCTGATGTGGGGAGAAAAGTCGGTAATTTCAGCAATCTCTTTCCCTTTTTGTGCCCATGGGTTATCTTTTATCATCCACGAAAGATCTTTTTCACTATTTGAGGCGTTGACGACCACCATGTATTGTTGCTCGTTAAAGCGGTAGATCATCACATCATCAACAACTCCACCTGATGAGTTACACATAAAGCTATACATTAATTGTCCATCACTCATCTTTGTTATTGAGTTAGTCATCAAATAATCTAAATACTCACTCGCTAAGGGACCGCTTATCATAATTTGTCCCATGTGGGAGATATCAAATAGTCCACACCCATTTCTCACTGCGTGGTGCTCTTCACCAATCGAAGAGAATTGAAGTGGTAATGACCATGAACCAAAATCGGTTAACTTAACTTTTGGATAAGATTTGTATGTCTCGTATAGTGGTGTTGTTTTCATACACTGGATAATAATCAAAATAGAGACAAATAAACAGGGGTGAATCTCTTCACCCCCACATTGTTCTAGTTCTTAGTGAATAGGAACATACATTTTTTGTTGATCACTAATTTCTTGTTCGTACAGCTCTAGTGGATAGTGTTCTAACACATAATCCATATCTTTATCTCCTCTCCCTGAGAGGTTTACTAAGATGGTCTCATCTTTACTCATCTTTGGGGCCACTTTCATCGCATACCCTAAAGCGTGGGCACTCTCTAAAGCGGGAATAATTCCCTCTAAGCGTGAGAGGTTGTAAAAGGTGGTCAGAGCATCACGGTCGTTTGCTACCACATACTCTACCCTTTTAATATCTTTTAAAAAGCTGTGTTGTGGCCCTACCCCAGGATAATCCAAGCCACTGGCAATGGAGTAGACCGGCAGTGGTTCTCCTTGTTCATCTTGTAATAAGTAACATGAGAAACCGTGAATTATTCCTTTAGAGCCGTAGGTCATCGTTGCAGCATTATCTCCTTTGGCTGGACCTCTTCCTCCTGGTTCTACTCCGTAGATACGCACTTCAGGGTCATCTAAAAAACCACTAAAGATTCCCATTGCATTAGAGCCCCCACCCACACACGCCATAACGTGGTTAGGAAGCTTTCCTGTCATCTCTAAAAACTGAGAGCGAGCTTCACGTCCTACGATCGATTGAAAATCTCGTACCATCATCGGAAATGGGTGTGGTCCTACTACCGAACCAATAGCGTAGATGGTATTCACTGGATCTTCTAAGTAGGCGACAAACGCTGCATCAACAGCATCTTTAAGTGTTTGAGTTCCTTGAGTGACAGAGACTACTTTAGCTCCCAGAACTTTCATTCTCATCACATTAGGAGCTTGTTTTGCCACATCGACTGCCCCCATGTAGATATCACACTCAAGACCCACTAACGCAGCAGCAGTAGCTAAGGCAACTCCATGTTGTCCTGCCCCTGTTTCAGCAATGAGTTTTTTCTTACCCATCCGCTTTGCCAAAAGAGCTTCACCTAAGCAGTGATTAATTTTATGGGCACCGGTGTGATTGAGATCTTCTCGTTTTAGATAAATTTGAGCTCCCCCTACCGCTTCACTTAAGTTTTTAGCGTAGTAGACGGGAGATGGCCGACCTGTGAAGGTCCGTTCTAACATTGTCAGTTCTTTGATAAATGAGGGATCATCTTTGATATCCTCATAGGCTTGGGTAATTTCATCCATCACTTTTTGGAGGTCTTCGGGAAGGAAAGATCCCCCGTACTCACCAAAGAATCCCTTCTCATCGGGTTGTTGTCTATTGAGTTGTGTGTATGTTGTTGTCATGATCGTACTCCTCTAATATTGCGTTAAATTGTGATGCAGGATCTTTGAGGATTTTCGATCCTCGTGTGATCTTGCATAGGCTAATGCCTAATGATTGGGCAATATCTCGTTGCGTTTTGCCCTTATGAAGATCTTTCATAAGACGCCATCGGAGTGCGAAGTCATATTTTTCCCGTTGAGTGAATAACTCTTCAAACAGTTTTTGCATCTGCTCGTAGTTATTAGTTCGACAAAAGAGGTCAATTAGTTCTGTTAAGTCGTCACTTTTGGGTTTCATATCGCAAACGTTACTATACATAGAAACAACTTGTCAATATAAGTTCTTCACTTTCATCCTCTTTTCATCCATAATAGAGACAAACTAATAATGGTTACTACTTTTAGGAGGGTGTTTTTCATGGCTGAAAAGCGAAACATTAGTGAAGAGACTAAAGCTGTTATCTTAAAGATGCAGATTAATGAAACAACCGAAGCAGTCGTGTATAAGCGATTGGCAAAATACATTAAAGATGATCATAACCGAGACATTGTGTTACAGATTGCCGATGAGGAGAAACGCCATGCTAAGATTTGGCAACGCTACACTGGAATAGAAGCAAAACCTAAGCGCTTTAAAGTATTTTGGTATCTTCTTTTAGCTCGAGTGTTGGGTTTCACCTTTGCTCTGAAACTCATGGAGAAAGGAGAGAGCGTTGCAAGTAGCACCTACACATCAATTGAACATGAGGTACCTGAGGCTCAACGAATTGCCTTTGAAGAGGATGTCCATGAAGAGAAGCTCATTGCGATGCTTGATGAAGAGCGCCTACAATATGTCGGTTCGATGGTGTTAGGCGTCAGTGATGCATTAGTTGAACTGAGTGGGACGCTTGCTGGTCTCTCTTTTGCTTTACAGAATAATAAAATTATTGCCCTCAGTGGTCTTATTACTGGAATTTCGGCAGCTTTGTCGATGGGAAGTAGTGAGTATTTATCAAACCGAAGTGACGGAGAGGAGAATGCTCTTAAATCGGGCCTCTACACAGGTGTGGTCTATTTGATCACTGTAATATTCTTAGTGCTCCCTTATCTCTTATTTCCACCAAAACAGTTTCTCTTTGCTTTAGTGGTGATGTTAGGAACCGTGGTGATTATTATTTTCTTATTCACCTACTACATCTCGGTGGCAAAAGATATGCCGTTTTTACACCGATTTGTCGAGATGACAGCTATTAGCTTAGGGGTTGCAGCCCTTTCGTTTGTCATTGGTATTATTGTGAAACGGACTTTGGGTATTGAACTTTAATTGATTCGTATTCCTTCAAAAGAGGCGTCGGTGTAACCAATAGTTGTAGCATCGACGCCTTTTGTGTGTAAAGCTTCTAACACCTCTTGTTCCACCTCTTTTGGAACTGCTGCTAACAAGCCTCCTGAGGTTTGTGGATCAAATAACAGATATTTCATATTCTCATCAACTTCATCAAAGTTAGAAATGAGGGATGCTCTACTATCGATATTGGTGTAAGCACCCATAGGGATAAGACCCATCGCAATATAATCTAACACCCCATCGATTATTGGTATCAAAGAAGTCTCTAACACTGCTCCAATGGGGTTATCGATGGTCATCTCTATTAAATGTCCTGCTAAGCCAAAGCCCGTCACATCGGTACAAGCAGAGACTTCATATTGAGAAAGGACTTCTTTTGCTTTTTTATTGAGTGTTGCCATAGAATTAAGAGCAGTGTGTGCTTGTTCAGCTGTTGCTAATTCTGCTTTCATCGCTTGGTTGATGACCCCCACCCCAATGGGTTTAGTAAGAATAAGGACGTGGTCTTCTTTCCATGTATTATTACTCCACATCACAGAAGGATCTACTAAGCCGTTTACCGCAAGGCCAAAGGTGAGTGAACTATCTCGGATAGTGTGTCCTCCTAAAAGGGCACATCGTGCCTCTTTAAGAGCATCTAGGGCACCTTCTAATATTTGAGTGAGGTATTTCATATCGAGTTGTTCATGTGGGAAACAGGCAATGCTGACTGCACTAATTGGTTGAGCTCCCATTGCATAGACATCACTGAGGGAGTTACATGCAGCAATACGCCCAAAGGTGAAAGGATCGTCACACATGGGTGGGAAAAAATCGACTGTTTGAACTAATGCTTGGTTCTCACTGAGTCGATACACCCCGCAATCTTCACTGTGTCCAAAGTCACTTAACACTTCGGGGTATTCGATTCTTGGTAAGGTACATAATGCTTGTTCTAACATATTGGGGGGAACTTTCGCTCCACAACCCCCATACTGAGCCCATTGAGTCAGTTCCACATCTCTCTCACTCATCGAATATCCTCCAAGACTGTTATAATACGTTCAATGTCACTTTTTTGGGTGGTAGGTCCTACACTGAAACGAATCGTTCCACCACTATGATCAGTACCAAAGTGTTGATGTGCCCATGGGGCACAATGAAAGCCCCCTCGTACTGCAATGTTGTGTTGATATAATAATAAAGCAATCTCATCTAATACCGTCTTCTCTCCTGCAAGGGAGAGGACACTTACCGACTTCTCTTTTGGTGTAAGAATGCGGACACTTTGTTTCTCGACTAACAAATCATACAGTAAAAGATGCGCCTCTTTTCTTGTTCTTTGTAACTCATCCCAATGCTCTAACACATACTCAATTCCACTACTCGCTCCATGTATTGAAGCAATGGGGAGAGTCCCACTTTCATATGCATCAGGTGTAAGTGAGGGTTGAACAACTGATTCACTGTTACTTCCTGTTCCTCCAAATAAGAGAGGACGAGGGGCAAAATCTCCAACAAGTGCCATTACCCCCACCCCTGGTGGTCCTAACAAGCCTTTGTGGTGTGAAAAACAGATAGCACCATACTCTACAGTTGGTAACTCTATCTCGCCTGCTGTTTGACTTGCATCAACAACAAGTGGAGCACCATAAGAGGCACACATCGAGGCAATCTCTTGAATGGGGTTTATTGCCCCATTTACATTATTAGCATGGGTGATAACAACTAATGAGATTCTCTCTTTTTCTAATTTTTTCTTTAGATCTGTAAGATCGACAACTCCAGAAGCATCACAAACAAGTTTTTTATAAGTTACCCCTTTGAAAGAGAGGTGGTGAATAACTCGTGCTACAGCGTTATGTTCAACAGATGAGACTAAGATAGTATGACCTGCTTCAACTGATCCTTGAATAGCAATATTTAAACTTTCAGTGGCACCACTGGTGAATATGATTTTGTTACGATGAACATACGGTAGGAGTTTTTGATTAGTAACTCTTCCTTGATAGACAATCTCACTTGCAGCAATACTTGCTGTATGAGAAGAGCGTCCCACATTTCCTACTTCACCTGTAAGAGCATCACTCATAGCCTGAGGGACTGTAGGGGCCTTAGGCCAACTGGTAGCTGCGTTATCTACGTATATGAGATGTGACATTGTTTGAGTTTATCACCGAGGC
>JBBAFS010000056.1:0-10137 GCA_041655255.1 Sphaerochaetaceae bacterium | reverse complement strand
CAGCTGGATAAGTAGAGGTAATCGAGGGCTGTATAGTCTTCAACAAGACAAAGTTGCGGTTTACTACAAGCTGGTTACCCGCCTTATCGGTAGCTCGAACATAGATACGGTAAGTCTGATGTGTGACACTTGGGTTAAGCGTGTTTTTTAGAGTCCAGCTAACAGTGTTAGCGCTAACACTACCGGTACCTTGTACAACTTCATTATTCGAGTCATAGAGAACTACTCTGGTAAGGTTAGTTGCAAAGTCAACCCCAGATAACAGATCGTTAACATCCACACTGATCGAGTCGATAGGCTTGTTGAAGAAGTACTGGTTATCGATCACCAGCAGTTCTTCAGTTGTGTTAAGACGATAGTTGTCTACATAAGGTTTGATCGTATCGTATTTAAAGAAAATCTCGTCAGTGATTGACTGGTTGAGTATGTTTTCAGCAAAGTATACTAATCTGTATTCACCGTCATCTTCACCGGAGCTTTCGAGTGGTTGGGTGAAGCTGAGTCTTATTGTGTGAATATCGCTCCCCTCTTTATGGTAGGTGATGTTACCCCCTAAGCCGTGTGTTATACCTTGTCCTGAAGGATGGTAGAGGATGATAGTTGATTTTGCAGGGTCGTTAATCAAGTCAACTTCACTATCGATCACTACCTCTACTCTATTATTAGGGATGACTCTAATATTGGCGTTACTTTCAGGTATACTTCCCACAAATAGAGGTGGTGCGATAGAAGTAGGCAGTTTATAGGAGAAGTGTCTTGGAGTAGGTGTGGTTGTTTTATTTTCGAGCATATCGGTAGCTTCAACAACCATAGTGATTTTTTGTTCATTAATACTGGCTGGAACGGTATAGGTAGCGCCGTAAGTATCGTCAGACAGGAATGTACCATTGATCCATTTAATAGATTCTTCTTCATCGATGGTGAATCCAAATCTGACCAAATCGACACCACTTCCGTTATCAGCTACTTTGGCGGTGACATCGATATCCTTAGTATTAAAAGTAGCATTTTCTTGAGGTGTTAGGATCGTAATTTGAGGGGGTTGTGAGTCTAAGAAGAGTGTTATAGCATTAGAAGGTGTACCGAGGTTAGCCACTTCATCTTTAAGTTTGATATAGATCGAGTTATCCCCCTCTTCTAAGGTCACGTTAAACTCGAAATAGCCTGGGCTTGCACCTGTTTTACCTGCTACACCTCTATTAACACCGTTTAGAAAGAGGATAACGTCACAGTTGGTTTCATTAGTGATACCGGAGATAATAACCTCTTTACCTGACAGTTGATCTGGGAATAATTGGTGTAATACTGGGCTTGTAGGGAGTGCATTATCGACGACAATGCTCTGTCTTAAGCTTGCGACGTCTGAAGGTATATATCTATCACGTACGGTGATTTCAACAATATAGATATTAGTAGCTCCGCTGGAGACGAAATTACCCCCATCGTCTTTACCGTCCCAGAGAACGTATCCTCCCTGTTCATCGAAGGTGAGCTGTTCATTTACGAGCGTTCTTATAAGATTGTTATCTTGATCGTGAATCTTAATAGTTATGTATCCATCTTCGGAGGGCTCATAGTGGATGATAGCCTGGTCGAATAGACCGTCTTGATTCTCGGGTGAGATTCGGTTAGGTGCGATGTATGATTCAACGGTGATAGGGTGGCTATTAACCAGTAGTTCGCCGTTTTCTTCAGTAGCGTATTCAACGGCATTAGTGACTTTAATACGATAGATGTATCGGCCGTCATCGAGTTCGTCTCCTGGAATAGTCCCTGCTTGTGAGCCGATAGCGATGGAATAGATATTTCCGTTACTAATGTCGATATTGGTTGGGTCGGCAAAGTTATCATTAAAGGAGCCAAAGTAGATTGGATACAAGTCGTTCAAGGAGCGGTCACTACCGTCGTTATTATGGATATTGAAGGTAGCGTTCCCTTCGATACCGTATAGGGCAAGGTAGTCTTCTCCAATATTAAATTCGTCTGGTACGTCCAATCCGATGGATGGAGAAACGATGCGATAGGGCATATAGTTTTGGCCAATTTTATATAAATCTTGTCCTCTTGAGATCGATACAGGGAATGAGTATGAACCACCGATAGTTAAGGTATAATTAACTGTGGACGGGGCTGTGATGTTACCAAAATAGGCTAAGGGCCGATTAATCATCAGATACATTCCGTCAGAGTAGGGGATATCAAAGGGTCCTGTGTTCCCATTTATGTCATCTACAAACTTTGCCGTTTTAGCTGCAAAGTCGACCTTAATCAAGCCGAGATATTGGACGTTTGAGTTTTTTACTCGATATTTAACGGTATGCACGTCTTGATATCCGTCACCGTTAGGTGAGAACGGGTTAGGTGAGCTGGAGATCATTTCAATTTCTGGCGGAGTAGTATTGATAATAATACCGTCATCCAAGTAATAGGAAGCGGTATAGAACTCAATTCTTAGGGCATATTTACCGTCGGGGAGTACTGTTCCTAAGCCATCTTTACCATCCCAGGTAAAGTGGTTCAAGCCGGAGTGTCCATCAATAGTTGTGGAGTAGAGTACACTCATAGGGGTTACCTGTTCTACGCTAATATTTACAGGTCCACTATTATTGAGGTAAAAGCTAATGGTAAGTTCGTCTCTAATTCCGTCGCCGTTGGGTGAGAACGGGTTAGGTTGCATAGAGACGTTATCTATTGCATAATGTTGTGCAAAGAGGGGGACAGACATCAATGGTAAGAGCAGCAACAAGAGGGCAGCAAGAGTTTTGTAATTGCAAATGTTTAAGCTTCTATTCATTATAACCTCCGCTTTATGATGAGACTTGGATGATTTGTAGTGAAGATTCCGAAAGCAGGTAGATATAATTACCTTTAGTTTTAACTGAGGTAAGTTTATACTCAGACGGAATCAATGAGAGTGAATAAAGATTCAGATCGTTCGTAATACTAACGAGATATAGCCCTACCTGATTATCGGCAATAAAGGCGTACCTATTGGTCACATCCGAATCGATAACATATCCGGGGGTATCGAAATAGTTAATCAGTTGCAGACTGTTTTTATCAACTACTTTCATTCCAGTACTCCCTGTAGATACGTATAGGTTGTTACCGAGTAGGTTAAGATCAATGCAGTTTCCGAGTCCATTGTTTTCGCCAGTTTTAACAGGTTTAGAAGGGTCGGAGATATCGAATTTAAGAACTCCACCATATCCATCACCGAGGTAGACGTTATTCCCTTCTGCAGCGATCGATTGGCTTGAGCCGTATGTATTGTAGCGACTGATCACTTTAGGGTCAGTCGGATCATTTTTGTCATAAGAGGCGACCAGTAGCCCTGCCGAGCCGTTAGCGATTAGCAGGTATACTATATCATTCTGCTCGATGATTTTAATATCGTATACGGGATTTTTTGTCTCTAATTGAGTAAAGATAGAGTTATCATTAAGGTCGATAAAGCTTATTCGTCCATTAAAGCTACCAGCCACGAGTAGGTTGCCTTTTTTGTCTATAGATGTTGTTCTATCGGGCAGCTGGATATTAGCGTTTATACGGGGGTTAATCGGATTAGAGAGATCTATTGTCGATATCCCATTAAAGTCGTTAGCAATATATGCTTTATCCTCATCGACGTGTAGTTTGTTACCAATATCTGACAGGGTTAAAGAGCCAAGCGGAGTTATATTGAAGTGAAGCTCCACAGGATCAGAAAAGGCTGAGAAGTAGGTGTCTTTATAGCTTCTGACCCGATAGGCGAGTGTGCTAACCTGATGATTCGGGACGTCTATGACTTCCTCAGCTTGATTATTGGTAATAGTAAGGGGTATCCAATCGGTAGTCCCTATTTTGCGATAGACTTCAAATCCTTCGATATTTTCTCTATCGGCCTGTTCATACGCCCAATTAAACTTAACTTCAGTGGGTGAAAGCTGTATTATAGACGGGTTAGTCGGTTTGGGGTAGACAGGGGTGAACGAGATCTCCTCTTTTGCCGTTATACTTGTACCGGCATAAGCATAGACCCGGTAGTTGATACTGACAAAGAGGTCATTGAAATTATCTTTAAAAGAGGTAGTATTTGCGGGGACTGTTTTATATCCTTCAGTCCATTTCCCATCGCCAATTTTACGGTCGATTCTGTATCCCGTCTCTCCGATAGCGTTATCTTTCCAGGAGAGTTTTAGCTCATTCTGTGCTACTTGATCGATGTTTAGATCGGTAGGGGCAGTCAGGGGTGAGAGGTAAGCTACAGGCTCAGAGAAGAAGGACGATGTTTCACCGTCAGCGCTGACCCCTTTCACTTTATAACTATACACCGTATAAGAGTTTGTCGGTATATCATCGACGAAAGATTTACCTGTTGATTCACCATACTCGTCAATCCATTCGCCGTCACCAACTTTTCTACCGATGACATAACGTATTCCAGTAGTCTGTTTTAGATATTCCCAAGTCAGATTGATCCGTCCCTCGGTCACTACAGTAACCATAAGATCTGTTGGAGAATCTATATCTGGTTTAGTTGGTACTTCATCACAGCCTATGGTAAGGAGCAATATACTTAACACGAAAAAAAATAGAGCAATGTTTCTAAGCTTCATAATCCCGCCTTCAATTATATATTATATTTAACTTTAACACGATTTATGGTCAGACCATTCAATAGCCACCAATTTATTAGAGTTAGTATATACTGTAAACAAATTTTAATGTTTTAAGGTCAAACTGCACTAATTCCATTGCAGAATCTGAATACCAGTTACTATCTCCTCTGAGCTTGAACTTTCATCCTCTTCAGGTTCAATATCTTCCAAATCTGGAATGGAGTCTTCAAAGATGCCACTATACTCGATTTTGCCTCCCCCGCTAACTTCAACTGACTCTGCTATTATAGCGCCATTAACATAACCACCGCCACGAATTACTACATTAGCTTGAGGTGCGTATAGTACTGATACTATTTTTTTTGCGTCAGCAGAGATACTCGCACCACCCGAGATTTCGATTTTCTCTCCTCCCGATATAATGTTTCCCAAGGCTCCGGCAGAACCACCCATATATATATCAGCCTTTTGAACATATATTGAAGCTCTAACGCGCGTATTGCCTCCACTATTGATAGAAGTAGTTCCTGAATAATACATTTGCACTCTATCTGGTTGTCCACCTTTGTTTATTGAACTATCGCCATTAAGTACAAATTTGTCTTCAATATAGAGAAAAAGCCTGCCGTTTGCACCTATGTTAGAAACTTCGATATGCCCTTGGAGAATATTTAGCGTTTTTACTCGAATAATTCGGTCTCCTCCTCCTAAGTCTATCGTAACCTTTCTATCAGCAATAATTTCAAAATTGTTGTAGTATCCATCAGCATTTATACTATAGGGCTTTTCCTGAGGTGTGGTGAAATTCCCTCTGTTTGGCAGGCCACCAGGATAATCAGGGAACGGAGGTAGTTGGTAATTTCTGGTTTCGGTTAGATTGGTTATACTACCATGGATAAGGTTTGACCATGCTGGTGTTACCACTACTTTCGAAGGGTCACCAGATGGACCAATTGATATATCACCATTAAGTATTATGCCCCAATCAAGTGAAATACCTCCAGGACTAATAGAATTCGAGCCGACGTTCCCATCAACAGTGCCGGAAGTTAACTTTAAAGATCCTTTAGAAAACACAGCGTGGTCGAATGGTGGCAAGCTTGGGGTGGTGGCAGTTCCCTGTTCAGCGGTGACGCTCAGTTTAACGGTCACTTCATACGGTTTAGCGTATTCGTTATTGGTCAGTCCTCCGATGCCGGTAGCGGAGACGGTATATACATCGTTATCGTTTCTTATTTTAATTTTATATCGTCCGCCGAGTGTATTAGAGGCTTGGAAGTTATCAGTTCCGGTGGTAAAGTATTGTTCGGTACCGTTTGCCACTGTCCAAGTTCCATCTTTAATATTTTTGACTGCAATTTGTGCAGCGCTATTGGCGATATTTTTCCCAGCGCTAAGGTGGAACGATTCAACGTTTCTTTCTGAGCTTATAGTACTTGTTCTGGTGGAGCTGATAACGAAGTAGGATAGGATAAGTATAAGTGCCATCACCACGATAATTGCGTATCTGCCCATAATTACACTCCTTTTAAGTCTTTGAAAAGGGTTAGCAGTAAAGGATTATTCATTTTATTCTCCGGTAACCAGTCGGTACCCTCTGAGGAAAAAGTCTTTTTGGATGCTTGAGGTGAACTGTTGAGGGTGGTCTTGGTAGAGGTCTTTTTCTCTACTGGCGATAGTTAAGCTAACGTTTATAACATCTATATTGTCAGCGTTTATAGTAGCTCCTCCGGGTGTGACGATCGAGCCATTTTCATCAATTTGTTTAAGGTTAAAGGTATAGATATCAGGTTTTCGGTCTAACAGGTTTAGACGGTAGGAATGCTTTTTCTGTTCAGCTACGGAGATGATTTGATAAGTATCGTCACTGGTGGGTAAAATATCCCATTCGCCGACGATATTGACTCGTCTTGCCCCCGAGCTATAAGAGCTAATTAGTTTTGTTTGGTTTCGTCCGGGTGTAGAGGAGGTTATTTTTATAATGGCGAGTGATGGTACTGATGGAGATCCATTCAGATCGATAGAGTTTTTCCCATTCGCCTGTTTAACGGTTCCGGTAGATGTTTGACTACCAGGCTTAGTTTTAGTAATGGTAAGAGAGTCGGTATGATTTTTGATATATACTATTTCGCCATTAGTATTGTTGAAGTAGAGGTCATTAGTATTAGGCTTCAGGTGGTCAGAAGTAAAATCATCAAGATGACGAAACTCTTCTTGAAAGACCTCCATCCCGACATCTAACAGCCCTTGCATCTCTTGTAACACTCGGTTTTCAGTGCCCGTTTTCATAGTCATCAGATGTATACCTAAAACAAGCAGGACTATTATCCCCGCTACGATGACAGACTGTAAAATATCCAACATTGGCGCCATAATTTAAAACCCCTTTACCACCAGCGGTTAAACGCTGATTTGTATTCCACTAATTGCTTTTCATAGGCTGGATCGGCATAAACGGTGACGCGGACAAATTTGTAGGGCACCTCGTGTAGCGGCGTATTGTCAGCTTCTGACTCAACTATTACTTTAGAATAGAGGGTTTGCCCTGAGCCGTCGCTAACCTTTTGGTTTCCAGTCCAATTATTGAATTTATCTTCTAAGCTGTTATACCCCTCTTCGGTATTAGCTCGGTTAGAGATAATTTCCATAACAGACTGCCCATAGTTAATTGCTTCTAACTCGACTTGCAATTCGATAGTTCTTTCGGTCGAAGCAAATCTTGCTTTATTTATGCTCAGCGAGATAGTAACGAGCAGTGCCAATGCGAGCAGAGCGAGCAAAGTTTGTCCTAAATTCATCGTTTATTTCCTTTCAATCTATTTTAGCTAAATAATAATTAATTAGGTGTTGAAGTCAAGCTATAAATAACGTAATGCTATGGAATATAGGAGTAATAGGGGGTTGAAGGGCATTATGACTTGATTTCTCAAGGCAAGCTGTAAAATAAATATTGACATACTTTTTACCAGTATTAGATTGGTTACGCTTAGGAGTTTAGACAGCCCCTTAGCAAATTAATAGAATGGAGGTGTTATGGGACAGCAGCAAATATTACTTATTGTTCTTAGCGTAATTCTCGTCGGTATATCCGTAAGCGTCGGAATATCTATGTTTAAATCATATGCCTTGACTGCTAACCAAGACGCTATCGTTTACGATATTATGAATATAGCCTCAACAGCATATCAGTATCGACTTAAACCAAGCACGTTGGGGGGAGGAAATGGATCTTTCAATAACTTTACCCTACCAAGCCACTCCAGTGAAAACTCTAACGCAAAATATAACGTCAGAATCTTGCAAGATGGAAAAGCTATCGAAATTATCGGTACTTCAAATAGCTACGATTCTGCCACAATAACAGCATACTACGATCTTAATCTTAACCTCATTAACGACCTTAGTAATGTAGAGGGAATGGAATTCGGTAAAGGACCCAGCAGCTCAAGCACCGGTTACATAATGGAAGGCTGGGAGAAAAAATAAGAAGGTTTAGCGTCAATTAACCTGTTTGTAAGTTTTTATTTTATTTCTTAAACACAAAACCCCTCCGTAAGAACCGAGGGGTTGAGAAGCAATGAAAACGTGATACGCTATTGTTCTATCTAAATGTTAAACCAAAAAAATATTCTTTGCCTCCCGAGGTAGAGTTGATTATTATCTTAATGTGTTGTAGATTATAAAAAGGGGGTAAACCTATGGGACAACAACAAATATTGTTAATCGTGCTTAGCGTCATCTTGGTCGGTATATCGATAGCTGTCGGTATCTCGATGTTCAAGAGCTACTCATTAACATCAAATCAGGATGCAATTATCCTTGATATAATTACTATTGGATCCTTAGCTTATCAGCATCGTTTAAAACCTGATATGTTAGGGGGAGGAAACGGTAGCTATAAAGGATTTAATCCTCCTACAGAAATTACTGATAACAATAACGCTGAATACTTAATAGAGATTAACAATGACTTCACTCAAATTACTATAACAGCTACATCTAAACTCTATGAAGGGGCCACTATAGCCGCTACTTACAACGATAACTTAGAACTTGAAAATGAGTTCGAAATGAACGGCTGGGACTAAATAGAAGAATATAATTAGAAGATTAGAAATAAAAAAGGCCCATTAATGGGCCTTTTTAAATTGCTTGAATCTAATTAGTCATTACCACCGCTACCACCTGTTCCACCAGGGATAAGGGAAGCTTCACCATCACTGAGAGTCATTTTCCCATCTTTATCAACTACAAGTTTTTTAATTATATCATCGTCTGTTGCTGATTGAGCGACTAATGTAATACTTGTTGCCGTTGCTCCAGTTGCCACATAGTATTTTCCATTCGAATTTGAATCCATTCCGGCGGGAATTGTAAAACCTACATATGATTTTCCTGAGTCGCCAAATCCACCGCCCATTGATACTGGTCTAATTGAGTATTGGTATGCCATTGCACCAAGGTTGTTTAAGTCTGCTGCAATTGCATCAATATTACTTTGCTCAGCTTGAGCTTTAAACATTGTGATACCGACTGCGATAGCGATACCAACTAAAATTACACTAAGTACGATTAATAAGATTTGCTGTTGTCCCATTCTTTCCTCCTTTATAGGGTTTATAGCTATCCACATATATAGGCAATAAGTGTGCCAATCATAGTAAATAATTTTGCAGTAATAGTAGTTGGGCAACGTAACTATCTTATATATAGGTAGTTAAGTTTATCGTTGTTTTTATTTAAGGACGGTGTATACCCTATTTGCTCATTATTCAGCTGGATTGCAATGACATTGATATGTGACACGAAAAGAATGTTTGTCATAAATAAGCGACAAGTCATTGGCTTGTCCTGTATGGGTGGAGTTTTCCACCAGCCAGAGCTTTTATGTTAAGATTTCATAGAGTTATTAGGAATCTAAAATATAGCATCCACTACCTCTTTTTTCTTTGTTTGTTAGGTTACCCATAAACGACGTTTCGACATTTCTCGTCAGGTGTAACCGTTTAATGTTTCGATATCAAATACCTTGCCCTTAATCTTTTTAATCTGTGAGATCTCCGAGATCTGCGTGAGACTCTTTTACTATACAACTCTGAATTGACTTTTTGATGATCTCGGGCAGAGCAAGCCCAGCCCCTACGAAATCCGTCGATTAAACATTTGGGATTCTTAACGATTATGAGACTTCAAAAGGATTTGATGGTGGTGTTGACTTTTGATTATTGCGGGTCGACAAGCCGCGACCCCTACGAATGGTTGGTTGTTTTTCCATTGTATGTTAACCCTTGGCGGTATACGGATTACCTGATATTTTTAAAACTGGAGGGGTAGAACTCGCTCCCCTACACATCGTTTTGACATTTCTCGTCAGGTGTAACCGTTTAATGTTTCGATATCAAATACCATACCCTTAATCTTTTTAATCTGTGAGATCTCCGAGATCTGCGTGAGACTCTTTTACTATACAACTCTGAATTGACTTTTTGATGATCTCGGGCAGAGCAAGCCCAGCCCCTACGAAATCCGTCGATTA
>JBBAFS010000055.1:0-10488 GCA_041655255.1 Sphaerochaetaceae bacterium | reverse complement strand
CTTGCTTACCAAAGATTGCAATGATCGTGTTTAGTTCATCATTATCAGTGAGGCTAATAAGAAGATCGCTTGATGCCAATCTCTCATCTTCAAACAGCGTCTCATCAGTCACATCACTGTTAATCACCAAAAGCTTAGGAAAGAGTGAGGCAAAGCGTTCACACACCTCTTTGTCTCGGTCTATGAGTTTAATATCTTTGTGATGGGACTGATCAAAGGAACGAAGTAAGAATCGAGCAATCTTAGATCCTCCTACAATGACAATCTTCTTTGCTTTGGTTTTCTTTTGACCAAACACTTTATAAATAGCAGCTTTATCATCACTGTTGGCTGCCACAGCTAAGGTATCACCTGGGTGGACAATACTGCTACCTGATGGGATAAGTCCTTTATTGTCACGATTTATCGCTACGATAACAAACTCAGGTCCAATAGAGGAGCGACAATGGGCAATATCTTGGTTGGCAAAACGGGATTTCTCTTCAATAAAGAGATTAAATAACACTAATTTTGATCGATCAAAAGCAACCACATCACTAAGTAACCCTCTTTCAATATTGGCATAAATCGATTTAGCCGTTTCAGCTTCAGGATTCACAATATGGTTAATGCCCAAAATGGTATGAGGTAATCCCCCTTTACCGGTGTAGGTGAGATTACGAATAGCAGCAACAGTGACTACCTTTGGTTGTAAATTCTCTACAATCCCACATGCTACTAAATTTATCTCATCACTATCGGTAACTGCGATAAAGTACTCCGAAGTTTGCACATCGATTGAGTTGAGTTTTTCAGGGTCGGTTCCTGAACCGACTACTGCCATACAATCGAGCTTTCTTTGAATCTCGGCAACTTTTCTTGGATCGTTGTCGATAACTATCACATCACGCTTCTCGCTGATGAGGTGGCGAGCTAAAAGAGTGCCTCTTCTTCCTGCCCCTAATATTACGACTTTCATTGCCCCATCATAACTACCCGTAGATGAAGTGACAAGATGTGAAAAAGAGGGAAAGAGGAATAAAAAATAATTTTTATTGACAGGTGAACTAAGGTATGGAACAATACAAATGGAAGCGCTTCCATAATGGGAGTGCACGAGCGCCACCTCGGCGCAGAGGAGTACGTTATGAAAAAACTTACTGTAGTGTTGCTCGTCTTGTTGATCCTCATTCCTTCTTTATTTGCCGGAGGGCAAAAAGATGGTGCAAAAGATCAAAAGACAGTGCATGTGTTTGGTGCTTTTGTTGACGAAGAAGCACATCGCTTTGAAGAGGCTATTAAACCTTTCGAGCAAAGAACCGGCATAAAAGTTGTATACGAAGGGTCTAAAGACTTTGAAACTCTCATCAGTGTTCGTGTTGAAGGTGGAAATGCTCCAGATATAGCAGGCTTACCTCAACCAGGATTAATGGCCACTTTTGCAAGCCAAGGGAAATTGGTACCTATGTGGGCTTCATTAGAACATCTAGTCGATACCAACTATGCTCCAGTGTGGAAAGATCTTGGCTCTTACAATGGACAAGCCTTTGGGGTGTTTCACCGTGTCAATGCAAAGAGTTTTGTCTGGTATCCTAAAAAAGCGTGGGAGAGAGAAGGTTATCAAGTTCCAAAAACATGGAATGAGATGCTCTCTTTAATGGATCGAATGGTTGCTAACGGACATACCCCTTGGGCAATTGGTATTGAAGCAGGAGGGGCAACAGGATGGGTTGGAACTGACTGGATTGAAGATATTATGCTTCGTACTGCAGGTCCTGATGTGTATGACAAATGGGTCTCGAACGAACTCCCCTTTAACGCACCTGAAGTGCAACACGCATTTGATATCCTTGCTGAGATTTGGCTTAATCCAAAGTATGTCTATGGTGGAAAAAATACCATCCTTACTTCAAGTTTTGGAGATTCGCAACGACCTATGTTTGATACCCCACCAAAAGCATGGATGCACCGACAAGGTAACTTTATCACAGGATTCTTCCCTGATCGTATCCAAGATAACTTAGAAGAGGAAGTTGGCGTATTTGCCCTTCCAGCAATTGATCCCTCTTTTGGTATTCCAGTATTAGGTGGTGGAGATCAATTTGTTGTCTTTAACGACCGACCCGAAGTGAGAGAATTCATGGAATTTTTGGCAACATGGGATTCGGGTAAAATTTGGGCAGCAGAGGGTGGGGCTCTATTCCCATATCTCGATCAAGACTTAAACGCCTATCCAAATGCTATTGAGCGCTCTTTAGCTGAAGCTTTAGTAGATGCTCAAGTATTCCGCTTTGATGCATCAGATTTAATGCCAGCACAAGTGGGAGCAGGATCGTTTTGGACAGGAATTGTCGACTGGGTGAATGGAAAACCAGTAAAACAGATGTTGGACGAAGTTCAACGTTCATGGCCCTAAGCGCATGTAGTAATGGGCACCACCAATTTTTAAGGTGGTGCTCGTTATATAAAGGAGTCGAAGTATGGGTGATATTAGCTTAGGAAGCGACGGATGGACCAAAGTAGGTAAAAGTGCCATCACCGTGGTGGCCCCTATAGTGGCAGCGGCCCTCTTTTGGGTAGGGTTTCTTTTTCTTCGAGGTGGTGCTGCTCACCAATCGGTGATTGCCATTGTTGCAATCATCTGGGGAGTCGGAGGGGTTGCCTTTCTCTTTTTCTCCCTCGATTGGATTGTACATCGCTTGCCACTTAAAGTGGCAAAGAAGGTACAACCATTTATTTTTGTTGGCCCTGCACTCATTATCTTAACGTGGTTTTTACTTCTTCCTACCCTTAGATCACTGTATCTTAGTTTTTTTGATGCCTACTCACAAAACTTTGTTGGCTTAGATAACTACATCTTTGCATTTACCAATCCAAAGATGATTGAATCGTTTTCAAATAACCTTCTTTGGCTCGTATTCGGAACTGCCGGTTCAGTAGGTTTTGGATTAATTATCGCCTTATTAGCCGACCGCTCTAAATTAGAGAAAGGCTTTAAGAGTATTATCTTTATGCCAATGGCAATCTCATTTGTTGGTGCTGGTGTGATTTGGCGTTTTGTCTACGCCTATAAACCAGCTGGTGAGGAGCAAATTGGATTATTAAATGCATTTGTCTCACTTTTCAATGTGGAACCTCAAGCGTGGTTTACCCTCCAACCGTGGAATAACTTCTTTTTAATTATCATCCTTGTGTGGCTCCAAACTGGGTATGCAATGGTGATTATCTCAGCTGCATTAAAAGGAGTTCCTCAAACAATTATTGAGGCAGGGAGAATTGATGGTGCATCTGAGTTTAGAATTATTAGAAGTATTATCATTCCATATATCAAAGGGACGATTATTACCGTCTCTACCACCATAGTGATTCTTACTCTTAAGATCTTCGATATCGTCTTTACGATGACAGGAGGGGAGTACGGCACCGAGGTAATTGCCTCGATGCAATACAAACAGATGTTTCGCTTCCTCCACTATGGAAGAGGGTCAGCTATCGCCATTGTATTGGTAATCGCTGTCATTCCTGTGATGTGGTACAACCTACACCAATTTAATAAGACGGAGGGATTCTAAGATGAATAAACAGCGATTCCCACTTGCCATTAATATCATATTACTCGCATTAGTGATTGTGTGGAGTATTCCAATCATCGGCTTACTTATCTCCTCTTTTAGACCTCAAGATGATATTCTCACCACGCCGTGGTGGACAATCTTTACCCAAAAAAGTGCTATGAACTTAGATAACTACAAACGGGTTATTGGTGGAAGTTCCTCTACCTTTATCGATGCAATGGGCAAAAGTATCCGTAGTAGTGGAGATAACCTCGCACGGGCATTTTTAAATAGCTTTACAGTCACCATCCCATCGGTTGTGATTCCCATTCTCATTGCAGCAGCTGCAGCTTTTGGCTTTGCTTGGTTAGAGTTCCCCTTTAGAAGACTCTTATTTACCATAGTTGTAGCGTTGTTAGTTGTCCCGTTACAAATAGCACTGATTCCAGTTCTTCGTGATTACCAAAGTTTAAAACTCACCGGCTCGTACGTCGGTATTTGGTTAGCCCACACAGGCTTTGGCCTTCCGCTAGGAATCTATTTGTTATATAACTACATCTCTACCATTCCACGAGATGTCTTTGAATCGGCTTTCTTAGATGGGGCACGCCCCATGGTGATCTTTTATCGGTTGGTATTACCACTTTCAGTTCCAGCAATCGCCTCATTAGCTATATTTCAATTTCTTTGGGTGTGGAACGATCTCCTAGTTGCTTTAGTGTTTTTGGGAGGAACACAAGATGTTGCCGTCCTTACTCAACGTTTAGCAACCATGGTTGGTTCTCGTGGACAAGATTGGCATCTGCTCACAGCAGGAGCCTTTGTCTCTATGGCAGTCCCACTGGCAGTGTTCTTTGCACTACAACGCTACTTTGTTGAAGGACTCATGGCTGGGTCTGTGAAGGGGTAGTGGATGAAAGGATGGTCAATCACAGAACATTCATACAACGAAGAGAAAGCTGGCCAATCAGAGAGCCTTTTTTCCATTGGAAATGGATATCTCGGGTAT
Organism: Sphaerochaetaceae bacterium; assembly: GCA_041655255.1. Taxonomy (GTDB): domain Bacteria; phylum Spirochaetota; class Spirochaetia; order Sphaerochaetales; family Sphaerochaetaceae; genus JBBAFS01. Next base: position 5,946 of record JBBAFS010000055.1, on the reverse strand, counting down.
AGGGGTTTTTTTTGTGAGCGTGAAGGCTCTTATCGTAGTGGTGTGTTTATCAATGGTTTGTATGAGAGTTCTCCAATCACCTACGGGGAGAGTGCCTACGGGTATGCAAAAAACCACCAAAAGATTATAGATCTTCCCGATGCACGCTATTTCACCATCACAATTGATGGTGAAAAGTTCCTCTTCTCTGATCCAAAGATCATAGATTATAAAAAAACACTCTATTTCACCACAGGTATATTAGAGTTTTATGCTACGTGGAGAACTCATACAGATAAAGAGGTGACAATCAAAGTAGAGACTTTGATCAGTTTGGAGTATCGCCACATTGGAGCACTAAAACTTGAGATCACCTCAAATAAAGAAATCGACATTGAAATCTACTCATCGATAGATATGCCTCGTCCAACCGATAATGCCCACTTTGACCCACGTGCATTTTCCTCAACTCAACAAGAGACACTATTGTTACAAAGTTCACGATTGTTTGATGAACAGGAGCATAGCCTTCCCTCATTTCAAGCTACCTTTGAAACTCAGAACTCTCACTCAACAGTTGTATGTAGTGCTCTACATGAACACAAAGGGGCAACACTGATTCACTCAAAAGAGAGTCCACTACCTTCTTATCGATGGGAGGTGAAAAACACGACATCGTACACCTTCACAAAGTATCTCTATTACACCACCCAAGGGCGTCTCGGTGAACAAGAGTATCCTCAAACTCTGAGTTCAACAACTCCTTTTATTCGGTGGGAGACGCTTGTGAAAGAGCAAAAGCAACACTGTGACCAATTTTGGTCAACAAGTGATCTGATAATCGAAGGGGATGATGAACTACAATTAGCAGTACGTCATAATCTTTTTCACTTGTTTCAATCAGCAGGGAGAGACGGATATAGCTCTCTTTCGGCAAAAGGGTTAAGTGGTAATGGATATGATGGTCACTATTTTTGGGATACCGAGATGTATGTAATTCCTTTGTTCATCCATACCAACCCCTCCATTGCCCGTTCACTATTGATGTACCGCATTCACACCCTCACTGAGGCCAAACAAAGAGCAGGAGAACTTCATCATAAAGGAGCCTTATTTCCTTGGAGAACTATCAATGGAGAAGAGGCTTCAGCGTACTACCCTGCAGGGACAGCTCAATACCACATCAACGGAGCAATAGCGTATGCACTTTCTCAATACCTCACTATCACACAAGATCAGAGTCTGTTAGAAGAGGGAGCTTTAGAGCTCTTCATTGAGACTGCCCGTTTTTGGTACGATCTAGGATTTTTTAATGAACACAAAGATTATCAGTTTTGTATTCATAAAGTAACAGGTCCTGATGAATATTCAGCTGTGGTAAACAACAATGCCTATACCAACCTTATTGCTCAGTTTCACCTCTCATATGTTGTCTCACTTATAACAGATTTAAAGAAGACACACCCCCATTTTGTACAAAGAGTTACCCAAAATCTAAAACTCTCAGATGAAGAACTTCACCTTTTTGATCAAGCAGCAAAAAAGATGTATATCCCCTTTGATAACAAAGAGGGTATTACCTTACAAGATGATCAATTTTTAGAGTTAGAAAAATGGGATGAGAGTAAAAAAGGGCCACGTAAAAACCCGATGCTCCTTTATTACCACCCACTTACAATCTATCGTCATAAGGTGATTAAACAAGCCGATGTTGTGTTAGCAGGGGTGCTTTTTGGTGAATCAATCCCTTGGTATCAAAGAAAAAGAAACTACGATTATTATGAGCAATACACCACAGGTGATAGCTCTTTATCTGCAAGTATTCATGCCCTAGAAGCTTTTAGATTAGGATATGAACAAAAGGCCCTTCATTATATACACCAAGCAGCGTATGTCGATCTTAAAGATCTTCATAGTAATACCAAAGATGGGTTACACGTTGCCTCTCAAGCAGGGTCGTGGATGGCTATTATCTACGGCTTAGCAGGGTATTACTATAAAGATGGTGTGGCCCACTTTGCTCCACGTCTTCCCTCTTCGTGGAAGAGGTTGAGCTTTCACCTCCAACTTGGCTCCTCTCTTTTAGAGGTGAATATCACCCACACACAATGTGAGTATCGCTGTAGTGGTCCAAAAGTAACCATCTCCCATTTCAGTGATAGCTATATTGTAGATGATAAAGGTGTCATGTCTCCTACCTCCCCAAGGTGTAAGGCCGTCATCTTTGATCTTGATGGGGTGATTACTAGCACCGATTACTACCACTACCTTGGATGGAAATACATTAGTGACAAAAAAGGGTGGGCATTTGATGAGAAGGTGAATCAACAACTCAGAGGAGTAGGGCGAGAAGATTCATTAAAGATCATTGCAAAGTCTAACAACGTCACCCTTACACAAGAGGAAGTGACTACACTGTGTGATATGAAAAATGAGAAGTATGTCTCACTTTTGGAGCAGTTAGACTCATCTCATATTCTTGGTGGCATTGTGCAGCTTCTTAAAGAAGTACGAAAAGCGAATTTGGGTACTGCTTTAGCAAGCGTAAGTAAAAATGGCCCTCTTATTGTAGAAAAATTAGGTTTAACACCCTATTTTGATGCAATTGTCGATGCATCTTCACTGATAAAAGGGAAACCAGATCCTGAAATTTTTATCAAAGCGAGTGAATTACTACATCTCCATCCTCGAGAGTGTACCGCAGTTGAAGATGCTGCTTCAGGGATTGAGGCAATACGTCACTCTCAGATGAAAGTCGTGGGAGTAGGAGATGCTATAGATCCACAATTGTGTGATGTGTATGTAGAGTCGACTGACCAACTGACGTTGGAGATGGTGAGCTTTTAGGAGGCAAAGGGTGAAAATTGTACTTATTGGAGCAGGAAGTGCTCAATTTGGTTTAGGCACCTTGGGAGATTTCTTCCAAAGTAAGATGTTGTATCACTCAGAGATTGTCTTAGTCGATATCAACGAGGGAGCTCTTACTAGTGTCCTTGAGAAAGCTCAGCGGTTTTTGGATGAACATCAACTCCCATTTACTGTAAGTGCCACCACTGATCGTACTGAGGCTCTTAAAAACGCAGACGTTGTTGCAATCTCTATTGAAGTGGGGAGCCGTTTTGAGCTTTGGGATATGGATTGGACTATTGCTCATCAATATGGGATTAAGCAAATCTATGGAGAAAATGGGGGAGCAGGGGGAATTTTTCATGCACTAAGAATCACTCCTGTTATTTTAGCTATCTGTAAAGATATTGTTGAACTCTCCCCTGATGCGTGGGTCTTTAACTTCTCTAATCCGATGACAGCTATTACCACCACCGTGTTACGTAAGTACCCAGAACTGAAGTTTATTGGTTTGTGTCACGAAGTGGCTTCTTTAGAACGATACCTCCCTCATATCTTAAATACCCCTTTTGAGCATTTAGAATTACGTAGTGGAGGCTTAAATCACTTTAGTGTTTTACTTCAAGCGCGTTATAAAGAGAGTCAAAAAGATGCCTATCCCGATATCTTAGAAAAAGCTCCCGCTTTTTTTGAACGTGAGATGGGATACTCTGATATGTTATATCATGTCCGTAAAACAGGAGAGATTCCACGAACTGAAGGGGAAGTCGATCGTGCGCAACTGCTTCATGAACGAAGCATTACCTCGTGGGCCGATCGAAGGTTGTTTAAACTGATTTTAGAGAACTATCGTCTCTTACCTATTACCAGTGATAGTCACCTCGGTGAATACATCAGTTGGGCGTATGAAGTGGTTGATCACAAAGGTATCTTAGATTTTTATTCGCTGTATCAACTACAACTCTCCCAAGAACGAAGTGGCATCTCCTTAGAACGTGAAGAGCGCTTAGTGCTTATCTTAGAGGGAATTCTTAGTGATAGTGGATATGAGGAGCCTGCAGTGAATGTGATGAATCACAATCTCATTCCACATCTTGTTCAGGATATCGCTGTTGAAGTCCCTGCTATCATCAGTGCAAAAGGGGTAACCCCTATTGCCCTCCCTGAGATGGATAGAGGCTTTGCAGCACTTTTAAATACCTACAGTGGAGTCTACTCACTCACCAGTGAAGCTGTGTTAACGGGAAAAAAAGAGTATGTGATTCAAGCACTACTTACCAGTCCAATAATACATCAGTATCGTGGTCTTCATGAATTGGTTGATGTGATGATTGAGCGACAAGCTCCCCATTTAGATTATTTGAGATAAGTTAACTATCACGGTCGACTAAGATTGGATCTATCTCAATTTGGGTAATGTGAGAGGGAAGTTCTTCAATGAGTTTCACGGTCTGTTCAACAGCTCGAACTCCAATAGTTTTAGGTGTTTGACTTACGGTAGAAAGGCCAACATATTTCATTTGTCTTAAGCCATCAAAACCGATGAGCCTCATTGAAGAGCCACTTTCACGTATTGCTGAAGCAACTCCAGTAGCAATCTCATCACAGTAACAAAACACACCATCACACCGCTTCTCACTAACAATCATCTTACCCACTTCGTAGGCGACATGTTCATCTAACTGAGAGGTGTATATAGGAATCTCTGTGATGTTGTTCTGGTGTAACACCTTGGTAAACCCTTTTAAGCGTTGTTCATTGACTAGTGATGAGGGTTCAACTGAGACATAACAGGGAGTCTTTGATCCTTTTGAAAGGAGGTACTTTGCTGCGAGTTCTCCCCCTTTTTCGTTATTGGTATACATGCAATGATCATCTTCACTATGTAAATCGATGTAGATGTATCGGATATTTCGCTGTCTAAGAAGGAGTTTTTCAGTCTTATCTAGTTGAAAAGCAAAGATTAACAGAGCGGAAAGTTGTGCATCTAAGATTCGTTGAATCACGAGTGGATTATGTTTTTCATAGTTAAAGATGATGATATCGATTCCCTGCTTTCTGAACTCTCGATAAATCGTCTCAAATATTTCAAAAAAGTAGCGGTTTCCGATATCAGGTAAAAGCAGTCCCACAATAGTCTCTTGCTCTACCCTCCGAGCGAGCTTTGTAGCAGCGCCACTAGGGGTGTATTGGAGTTTTTGAACTACCTCAAGCACACGCTTACGAGTTGCATCAGAGACGTGAATACTGTTGTTTAATACACGACTGACCGTACCGATGCCTACGTTCGCTTCACGAGCAATATCTTCTATTGTTATCTTCTTTGTAGACATACTGTTAATGTAGAAGGTTTTATATAAACCGTCAATCCAAGTGCAGTTTTCCACTTAGAAACTGTCCACTGTGGGCACTGAAGTGTAGCTGCACTTGAAGATCTTCAATGTGATGAAAATCGACCTGCTTAATCATCAATGAGATTCCACACTCACTAGAGATTGTGGTGGGGGTGGGAATGGTATTTGAAAAAAGAGAGGTCTCTTCTAACAGATGTTGTGTCTCTAAGGCATCATGTATTGAGTTAAAACTAAGGACAACCACCTTCACACTGTTACCACCTTATGACTCTCATTCAGTGTTTCACTAATGTCGTACATGGTACACATCGTCCCTACCTGTAACGACTCTTTTTTATCGTAAAAGTCCAAACACGTTCCACACACCAAGACCTTTGTGCCGTTTTGTTGTAGTTGTCTAAGATGGTCAACGCTTTGACCCTCTTCGGTAGCTAAAAAGACCCCTTTATTTAACAGCAATACAGCATATGGAGTAACATCGCTTTGTGTGAGCGAGTACAAAAACATCTGCATCAGGTTTTTTGCAAGAGGGACTGAATCATCTCCAATAGCATCGTGTGTGATATAAAACGTGGGTCCCAAAGCGGGGGAGGTGACACTCTCATTTTTTGGTACACTCTTTGTTTTCACATGAGCTTGGGTAAAATGGAGCTCATACGGAAGGGTGGTATCTTGGATAACTAAAGAACACCCCTCTACATCACCAAGGCGCTTTAAGTTAGCCACTGCAGGAAGGTTATCTACTAAGATGGTAAAAGAGGGAGTG
>JBBAFS010000054.1:0-10605 GCA_041655255.1 Sphaerochaetaceae bacterium | reverse complement strand
TGAAGGAAAGTTCTAATCTTCTTCAATTAGAAAAGCCAGGGCAAGGCATTGCCTTTATATCTCCGATTGAACCTTATGAGCCAATACAAAAGGATACCTATATGTTTAAAAAGATGACTGTCATTGTCGATCGTGGATTGGCAGAGGACGTAATAGATGTTGCAAAAGAGTGTGGTGTAACCGGTGGCACCATTGTCCATGGAAGAGGAACGGGAACTCGAGAAGAAGAAAAACTCTTTGGCTTTGAAATCGAACCAGAGAAAGAACTCGTTATTATGCTCATCCCATCAACGCTCGTTTCCCTTGTAACTGAAACGCTCACCAAAACCTTCCACTTCAATACCCCCAATAAAGGAATCCTCTATTTAGAACCAGTACTAGAAACAAGAGGATTGTTTGAGGCACCTGAGCAGTAAGGGAGTCCTAGAAAGAAATATGTCCGATGATATTAAAATTCAGAAGGTTTTGGAGCTTCATGTAAAAAGGCCACATAGCACTGAAGGGGAATCTCATTAAAAATCTTCTAATATTTCACCCAACCCTTTTGATCATTGCATCACTATATTAAATTTCTATTTAGAAGGGGTGCAAAAGAAAATATCTTAGAGTTTTGCATACCCACAATTTTGTTCATATTCCACATGCCATTTAGTAATAAGTTTCGCAATTGACGGTAGATTTATGGCAAATGAGTCTCTTTCAAAATTGTCTCGGAAATATCATGTTTCTTTCTTGGTTATTCGGCGAACAGATAAATCTAAATACTCTTTTTTTAACTCAATTCCAATATACTTCCTGTTTAATCCCATTGCTGCAACACCAGTAGTAGAACTGCCACTAAAGGGGTCCAAAACAATATTCTCTACGTGTGTAGATGCTAAAATAATTTGTTTAAGTAAAAAAAGTGGTTTTTGAGTTGGATGTTTACCTTCAAGTTTCTCTGAGGGAGGTGTTAAAGAACTAGTCCAAACATCCTTCATTTGTTTTCCACCATTTAACTCTTTCATAATTTCATAGTTAAAAATATGTTTTGATTTATGCTCAGCTTTACAAGCCCATAAAATAGTCTCAGTGCTGTGAGTAAAATATCTACATGATAAATTGGGGGGAGGATTAGTTTTTTGCCAGGTAATGTTGTTAAGAATAGCAAATCCTTCTTGTTCTAAGGCCATCCCAATACTGTAAATATTATGCAAAGAGCCACTGATCCAAAGGCTTCCATTGTCTTTCAGCAACCTTTTACAGAGTTTAATCCAAGATCTATTAAAAGAGTGTTTTTCTTCAAGGGAATCAATCTTATCCCAATCTCCCTTATCTACAGAAACCATTTTACCTGAATGACAAGAGATTCCCCCATTACTTAAAAAGTAGGGCGGGTCAGCAAAAATCATATCAATAGAAGCAGGGGTAAGCTGCTTCATGACCTCAAAAGAATCCCCTTGAATGAGTATTCCATTTTCTTCACTGTGGTAGGGGGATATGGATTTGGGAATTATTGATGTAAACGAGAAGCTGGTTTTCATAAAAACAATAGTATTCGCACTCTATACAAATGTCTAGTAGTTGTTATTTTTTAAATAGTTGTCTCAGTATTCCATCTTCCATATCTTTAATATTGAAGACATATTTCAGTTGGTCAAAAGCTTCTCGGAGGTTTTCTCGAGCGCTTATCCATCCTTTCCCGTCTGTAATCCACATGAAGTTAAAACCGTCTATCTCTACAGAGGACTTTCCCAGCATAAGATAGCTACGGGCTGTCTCATTAAGTTTAGACCCTCCACTTGTATAGAAGTTAGTCTCAATTGCATATACTTCAGAACCTGTATAGACAACAAAATCAAATCTCTTAATAGATTTTCCCTGATTTGAAAGCAACGCAATATCTACGTTAAACGTTTCTTTAATATCAGATGTCGTCATTTCTTTAAAGTAATTCTCATTTGAAACTAATCCAGCTTCGATTAAATAATTCTCTACTAGAGTTTCCATTTGCTTGCCACCACGGTTTTTTCTACCGTTTGAGTCAAGGCCAGTTTCTACTCCTAAAACGTAGTCTACAAGATTATTAACTAGATGCTTTGACAACATGTCAAAAAGCCCAGTCTTTCTCATGAAGATTTTATACTGAGAAATGGTTTGATTTTGTTCTTTAAAATTATATAGAAAAGCACCATCTGGATCTTGTGCATAAAGTTCTTGATAACGAACTGCTAAAAGAATAGGAATGCACTTTAAGGTTTCTGGGTATCTTGAAATTATCGCTTCAAATTCATTTTCTATATCAGTAGACCCAATGAGAGAATTTAGAATATTTAGTTCTATTTTAATTTGGTCAACGTTGTTAACCACTTTTTCAAAATCAACATAATATTGGTACCCAGAGATACTTTCTTTAAACCCTTTAAGCCATTTATCAAAGTCTCTACTCATAATAATATCCTCATCCTTAGTAATTTCGTATTAGAAGTTCGCTCACTTTTCCACGAGATTTGGTTTTGCTACTAATTAATCTTGCAGCACCAATTCTTTCAATATGCAGTGGGGAGTATAACACATCAAAAAAGTCATCACTAGGATTAATATTTTTAGGATCTGAATTACTTGCTAAAATAAATGCACCCTTTTCTGACAAATGATGTATATATTGTGATAGTTGAATTTGGTCATCGTCATTGAAGTCATCTTTCGTATATGAAGTAAAATTTGAAGTAGTATCAAGCGGACGATAGGGGGGATCAAAATACACAAATGTGTTCTCGTCAATGAATGAATCACTTTGCTTATAATCTCCACAAACAATCTGTACATTCTTTAACAAACGGGAAACGTTATTCAGATTCTTGGCATTGCAGATGAGTGGATTCTTATATCTTCCAGAAGGGACATTGAAGTCGCCTTTTGAATTTACTCTATATAAGCCATTGAAGCATGTTCTATTAAGAAAAATAAAATGTGCAGCAATATCAAGATCGCTGTTTGAATCTTTCTTGATGAGGTTATAATGTGCTCTTTTGTGGTAAAAATAATCTTTCCTTTCATCAAGTGATAGTGGAATATATTGACTTTCTATCTCACTAAGAGCATCAATAAGGCCTTCTACATCTTCCTTTATTGTTCTATATGTCGTAACAAGCTCACAGTTAATATCACTTATATAAGTTTCTTTAATATCATAATGTTGTAATAGGTGAAGAAAGACAGAACCACCGCCCACAAAAGGTTCTGCATACTTTTTGATAGTAGTACCAAAGTTGAGTGGTAATCTGGTTTCAATCTCTTTAAGAAGTTGGGTTTTTCCTCCAGCCCACTTTACAAACGGAGATGCTTTTCCATTCATGTATTATAAGTCCTCAGGTTATTTAATGTCCTACCATCATAATAGTCTAGATTGAAGTACTTCAAGTGCCTTATTTGTTTTAACAGTTCTAGGAATTTATATCAAAACAAAATTAAATCGATGTAAATAAAGAAGTGTAGAAGCGAAGCAGATTTCATTCTTTTGAGGTGTAATTTATATAACACTTATAGGATGAGGATATTATGAGCATTGCAAAACAACAACAATTAGAGCCAGAAAGTTTTTCCTTAGAATTAAATACAGTCTGGAGTTTTCCAGAAAGAGGATCATGGGCCACCCATAATGGTAGTTATAGAGGGAATTGGTCTCCGTATATCCCTAGAAACTTACTTCTTCGCTACACAAAAGAAGGAGATGTCATCCTTGACCAGTTTGCTGGGGGAGGGACGACCCTAGTTGAAGCTAAACTTCTTAACCGAAATGCAATAGGATATGATATTAATCCACTCGCCATCAAAAGGTGTGAGGATAAACTGGCATTTGAGTACCCATCAACATCTGAAATTACAATAGCAGAGGGAGATGCTTGTCATCTAGATCAGGTAAATAATGAATCTATTGATTTTATTTGTACTCATCCTCCCTACGCAGACATTATTAAATACAGTAAGGATATTTCTAGAGACATCTCCTTGCTAAAAAAAGATGAGTTCTTAGATCAGATGAGGCTTGTCGCAAATGAATCTTTCAGAGTGTTAAAGCCTAAAAAGTACTGTGCTATTCTCATTGGTGACATGAGAAAGAGTGGTAGTGTCATACCTTTAGGTTTCGAGGTGATGAATATATTTCTCAATTCTGGATTTTACAACAAAGAGATTATCATCAAAGAGCAACATAATTGTACTTCAACGAGTAAATGGGCTGAAAGTAGTATTAAATACAATTTTTTCTTGCTTGCTCATGAGTATCTATTTATCTTTAGAAAGAATTAATATTCCAACAAGGTTGTAATGTAGTTCTACATCACAACCTTATAAAAAGTATTATTTAATCTACCACCACCCTGTGGAGAAAATTAATCAATTGGTGATAATCCGATGTCAAGACAATCGGTCTATCACATCGCTATGGCAAAAAATGATATCTATTGCGTTATGGAGGGTTTAGTTTAAATGAAAAGTTCCCCTAATCCACGCCATAGCATATGTCTTCCAGAATAATTCCAATAGGTAATATCTTGTTCAAGATGAAAGTTGCTATAGGCTTAATTGGGTTCTGATTTCGATCTTTTCCTTCATTCAAAGCTTATAAAGAAACAAAAAGTAGAGGTGGCAAAGTGAAGTATTCATAGTTATAATGGTCAAAAGTAATGTTTTTGGGTATGAAGGCATAACTTCCATTGTGATGAATACAAGGTTAATACTTCTTGAGCTCCTATTCTTAGCATTTCTTCCTTTAAGTCTTATTCAAATATGATACCTTCTTCATTATAGTTAAAGGTGTTCTTCTTTGCTTCTGACTTTATACCTAATCATGTCTACTATAATTATGGAGGCTTGAATGAGTTGGGAAGATAATTTGATAAGAGATGATGAGATCCTGAGAGAAATAAGGATAAAGTCAAAAGACTTTGTCTATGAAAGTGTTAAAAAAGCACTTACCCGTGAATACCTAGATAATGGATGGGAATTAGACAGGAAATTTAAAACTGTTGATAAATTAAAAAAGAAAAAGACGATATCAGTAAAATTTGAGGATGAAGTCTGGGTGCTGCTAGCATCTTTAGGTTTTAATATCATGAATAAAGATAATAGACTCATTATTCCTTATTCTGAAAATAATTCATCACTTGGCAAACAAATCGACATACTAGCCGCAGATGAGGAAACGCTTCTTTTCGTTGAATGTAAAACTGCTGAAAGCATAAAGTCGTCAAACTTCAAAAAGGAACTTGAGAGTATTCACGGATATAGAAAAGGATTAATTAAAGAAGCAAAGAAAGTTCTAGGGAATAATAACCATAGAAAGATCAAATTTGTTTTTGCCACTAAGAACTACGATATAAGTGAAAAAGATGTAGAAAGAATGAAAGAATTCAATATTTTCCATCTAGAGGATAATTCAATTCAATATTACACAAGCTTAGTGAAACATCTTGGTACAGCAGCCAGGTATCAATTTCTAGGAAGGATGTTTAAGGGACAAACAATAAAAGAAATGAAGTATAGGATCCCTTCTATAAAAGGGAAAATGGGCGGGCTGACTTATTATTCTTTTGTGATTGACCCCGAAAACCTTTTGAAAATTTCCTATATTCTTCATCAGGTGGATGTTCATGATGATTCTTTACCTTCCTACCAACGTATAATCAAGAAAAACAGACTTTCAGGGATACGAAAGTTTATTAATGATGGTGGCTTCTTTCCAAATTCAATAATCGTTAGTTTTGAAGCTGAGGGGAGAAGCCCTAGGTTTGATCAAGCACCTTCTTACTTTAAGGGTGATTATGAGGATACTCAAATTGGGATTTTACACTTACCTCGCTACTATCGTTCTGCGTATATTATTGATGGACAGCATCGGTTATACGGGTACTCTGACTCGAAATATGCAAATAATAATCAGATACCTGTCGTTGCCTTTGTAAATTTAGATAAAACAAAGCAAATAGAGTTATTTATGCAAATTAATGAAAATCAAAAAGCCGTTCCCAAAAACTTAAGAAATACATTAAATGCAGATTTATTATGGGAAGATAAAGATAAAAATAACCAAAGAGAAGCATTAAGGTTGCGCATTGCAATGAAATTAGGGCAAGATCCAAAATCACCTCTTTTTAACAAAGTTCATATAGGGGAAAATGAAAAAAAATCTAAAAATACAGTAACTTTAGAGAATATAGAGGATGGGTTAAAGGCTTCAAAGTTCTTCAATACCTATTCAAAAAATGTTCTGTCAAAGAATGGTTTTTTTGATAAAGAGAATAATGAAAAGACTTTTTCGGTTATTTACAAATATATAAATTCTTGTTTTAGTTATCTTAAAGAAAATTTAACTGAAGCATGGGAGGCGGATCCCCCCGTTTTAACATCAAATAATAGTATTAATGCTCTTTTTAGAATCTTAGGAGATATTGTTGAGTCATTAATTGATAAAGGAGAACTCAGCAACCCTATAGAAAGCTTGGACCAAGTCACGAAGAAATCTCTATTTTATATTGATGCTTTGGTTAATTTTTTTAAAGAAATTACACCTGACCAACAAGAGGAGATTAGAACAGCTTATGGTGCTGGTGGAAAATTAGTAGCTTGGAGAATTTATCAAAGAGAAATTAATAAGTCCCGAACAAGCTTTAATCCCGATGGCTTAAGTAAGTGGCTAGAGGATAACTCTCGCCAATATATTGTACACTCATTTGAGATGATAAATGCTATCGAAAATCTTCTGAAAAAGGATTTTAAGGCTCAATTATCGAAAACCTATGGAGAAAAATGGTTTACTCTTGGTTTGCCAGAAGGAGTTTTTAAAAGTGCTATATCATTGGCTTCTGCGAAAGATTACGAAGCTCTTGTAAAAGAAGGAACAACAGACCCATGGGATTGTCTTACATTAGTTAATTATAGAGATATTGCTATCTATCGCCAACAGTGGGAAGAATTATTTGAAACACGATATACAAAACCTGGTGAAGAAAATTTGCCGGGAGGTAAAAAAGCCAAAACAAGATGGATGTATGAATTAAATAAAATTAGGAATAAAAGTCACCATAATAATCCAGTCAGCAAAAGTGAATATGATTATCTTACAGATGTTTATGATTGGCTTATAGAGAAGAGAACATGAGCAACCAGCTTCCTCACAAAACAGTAAAAGAAATTAGGTGGAGTTGAAATATAATTTGATGTTTTGCATCTCAGCCGTTACGAGAGGGGCAGTGTGATTTTGTTTCCCTAGGGTAGGGCTTTGCCAGTAAGAATACTTGAAAAATCTGTTACTCTTACACGAACTCTTTTGAATGAAATATGCTAATAAGTATTAAGACCGAATCAAAGAAGGCATGAGCAATCTCAATGAATCAATATTTCACGCGAGGTGCTCTTAAATGCGAGTAATACTGAAGGTTTTTGATAGAAAATTAGCATCTTTATGTTACCCAGTACAGAAGGTAGTCTTGTCGAGTGAGCAATTTAAGAAAATTATTTCTGGTGGTTCAATGTCTATAGTAATTTACAGCCATTGATAGTTTACACATATGTATTCAGGATTCCCTTGAGTCTTGTTACTTCGTTCGATTCGTTTGTCTTAAAGCGATGTACGGGGATATTGTTATGTTGTAGGGCACGATCTTTTAATTCATCACGATAACGTTGTTTGGGATTTTGTTCATGAAAGGTTACTCCATCTACTTCTACCACAAACAGAGCTTGTTTAGTTACACGGTTGTAAAAAAGGAAGTCTACGTGTGTCCAAGGGTGAAGAAGGTAGCGTAGTTCTTCGTTGGTGAATTCTTTGGTAGATCGAAGTAGTTTTGAGAGGCGTAGGTGCATTGAGAAATTAATCTTAGGGTATGTATCAAGAAGACGTGTAACAATCTCACTCATTGCCAGTTCACTAACATACATCTTTGATTTTTGATGCATGGTCTTTAAGTACGATTTAGAGTAATCACTGTGTAGTAGATCAAAAATAGAAGTGACACTCGACTCTTTTGCTGAACCATAATGATACTCAGCATATCTAATAAAATCGCTGATAGGGTTGTTTTTAGAGTGGTACACTTTGTGTGACACAATTGCGGTCACTGAACTTTTTGCTCGTGAGATAGCGACATTGAGTAATTGATGATTTGTCACAAAATCAGACACCTTATCTTTTTCATCATGAGTAATATCATTTACAGTGAAAGAGAGGATTACATCTTCTTTCTCCCGCCCCTGGAAGCGGTGAATGGTATCTGCTTCGATGGTATCAGTAGTGTATCGGCGTTGAAGTAACTCTGCTTGGTAACGAAAAGGGGCAATGATTCCAATGTCAGAGGAACTACTCTCTTCCAAGAGCTTTCCCACTTCATCAATTTCTCGTTGGTTATATAAACCTGTGCCGTAGGGGTTTTTATAAGCGTGGTTGCCTTCTACTGTTTTTATAACTTGAATATGTTGTTGGTAGTTCTGAGTCATTACAATCAGTTGATTATCATAAAACATCTGGTTACAAAAGTTGATAATTGATGGGGCACAACGATAATGTTCCCTAAGGAGTGTTGTGGGAACATCTGTAACCACCTCTTTGGTAGTCTTCAAAATTGAGTTCTCTTCATACCAGTAGTGCATCGGGATATTATATTTACGAGCAAGTGTACGAGATGCATCAAATAAAGCCTCTTCTTCTATTTGTTGAAGCTGCTTTGAATCCCCTACTATGACCACATTCTTAGCATGGTTTAGAGCAAGAATACTACTGAGTAAATCTCCTTGGCTTGCTTCATCTATGATGACATAATCAAAAGAGAAACCTTGTGGAACATTATTCAATAGTGATTGAGCAGTACTTAATATTATCGGGTACCGATGTAAGAATCGATCAAATTCGTTTTTGAAGGTTTTTTGATCAAATGGAATGTATTTTGTTGTACGATAGTGATTAAATAAAGAGCGAGTTAAAAATTGAACTGAAAGGTTGTGAAGTTTTTGTTCAACACCTCTTCGATAATCTTCTTCATGCAGTGATTCAAGTTTCTCTATTTCGAAATGGGCTTCTTTTAAACGGTTTGTAAAATAATGAGTTTCTGCTTCATCTAACAAAAGATTATGATCAAAGCTTTTAACATTACACTTATAGTGACGTTTAATCCTCCATCGCTCAAAGAAGCGAATCTTACGAGGCTCCTGAAGACGAACAGATAATGAGACATAATCTTTAGATGGGAGATCATTTTTAAGGAAGTTAGTTTGATCCCACTGACTAAGGTGGTGTTTTAGTTCAAGTTCTAAAGAACGGATAGTCTCTTCTAAAGTAGACCGATTAATCTCTGCTTCTTGAATTATCTTCATAATTTTATGAAGGGCATCTATCTCACCTTGAAACACAGCAGGAGGGACTCTTTTACTAAGGAACTTCTTTAATTCAGAATAGCTTTGATTTGCAAAAAAGTTCTCTACGTTCATCCGATTCCCTAATCTTGAAAGTAAAAAGGAGAATTCTGTCTCTTGGAATTTCTCTTGAACATTATCTATTGCGGTATTGTTGTTGGAGACAATGGCAACAGTTTTTCCCCGAATAAAAAGGTTCACAATCAAATTTAAGATTGTCTGAGTTTTTCCTGTTCCAGGAGGTCCCTCAATGACACTAATTGAGTGAGAGAGTGCTTGCTTAATAGCAGTGAGCTGACTTTGGTTAAAAACAAAAGGTGCAATGATTGGCTCGAAACCAGGTGGATAGCTTTTGGACTTTCCCAAAAAAAGATCGTTCAATACCGAAGAGCTAGAGAGCTTCAACCTTTGGTAATTGCGTGATAGAAAATAAAGTGGGCTATCCTCTTCAGCAATTGTTTGAGCATAAGCGGCTAGTTCTTGATAATAGCTCATACAGCTCTGAATCTGTTTGGCATTCAGCTCTTGGGAAGAGGAAGATATCTTCATAGGAGCACGGGGAGGTGCCTCTCTTGTTACTCTGACAGGCTCTAAAGGAACCCTAACTTTATTTGCCTGAGGTAGTGGTGAGTCTTCTTTTGTTTTCTTTATAGGATCTGGAAAGTACTCGCGTTGTTGCACCTTTTTCTTAGGCGAAACTTTTCTTATGATTTTCACATTCTTTTTCTTGAAGAAATAAGATCTTTGAGAACCGCGGAAATAGACTGTATACCCCGTATGGGTTTTGTATTTATACGCTGTATATAGAGCCGTAATTGAAGAACTCTGATCTTTCCAAGAGCGACTCTTTTGGTCCCACAGTAATACAGCTACCTTATTTTTATCAAACGTAACACGCTCACCCATAGTGAGAGTATCGTAGCATAAAAGAGGGAGAAGAGGGGAAACTATCCTTACATAGTGAGATTACTGTCCGCTGAGTGTGGTAGCGTATAATAAAGTTCGCAATTTGCAGGTAGATTGAAAAAGGTCATGAGAGCTTCCATACTAGTTATTAACGAAAAAAGACTAGGAGGAAAAACATCTCATGGCCGACTCTCATACTATCAAAGAATTACTGGAAAAACTACTGTTGAATGATAGCAGTGATCCGTTACGATCAATTATACACCTGTTTTTGCAGATGATTATGGAATATGAAGTGGCAAACAAAGTAGG
>JBBAFS010000053.1:0-10703 GCA_041655255.1 Sphaerochaetaceae bacterium | reverse complement strand
AACATTCTTATTGCTCAAAGAGAACTACACACTTCAGTGACGATTATCTCTTTGATATATGTCGTGTTGCTCTCTGGCTTTGGACTCACTCTCACCCCAATAAAGACACACTCCCTTTCTCAACTAGAGCCAAAGATGATGGGTAGTGGCACAGCTATTTTAAATACAGCGATGTTAATCTCTTCTTCAATTGGGGGATCTTTGTTTGTTGCTCTTATGGCATCAAAAGCTCAAGTGAGTTCATTCGTACGTGGATTTACATTCTCTTATTGGATTGCGGCCGCTGTTTCTCTTATTGGGGTGATCCTCTCTCTCTTTTTTAGATCATCACCTGATCTCACATAAAGAAGTTATTTCTGTTTTGATGAGTCACACGGATTCACATGAACCATGACGTGGCGAACTTGGGGAAATTTGTGTTCGATATCATCGTGAACATGCTGGGCAATCTCATGTGCTTCATACAACGTGAAATCTTTACAGCAACATATTTCAACATCGACCCAATAGCCCGAACCAACTCGTCGTGTTCGTAGTACATCGAGTTGTAACACATGAGGATTCTCTAATATAGCTTGGGTGAGCTTTTTATGTGTCTCTTTATCGACTGATACATCCATAAGGACATCAAAGGCAGCTCTAAAAACCTCTATAGAAGATTTAATAATTAAAAAAGCAATGATGACACTCGCTATGGGGTCAAACACGACATATCCCAAGTAGGCCAAAGAGGATCCTACTAAGGCTCCACTTGAGGCAAGGATATCTGAAAAGTGGTCAGTTGCTAACGCTTTAAGTGAGGTGAGTTGGGTCATCTGTGCTGCTTTATGGGAGTAGATATACAACACAATTTTTACAGCAATAGAAATAAGTGCTGCACCGATGGGAAGAAGCGTTGGTTTAACTAAACTTTGGGGTTCAAAGATGTGTAATATTCCACGATACCCTACCCCAAGTCCTGTGGCTAAAATAGCTAAAGCAATAAATATAGAGACGATACTCTCTAATTTCTCATGACCGTATTGGTGGTTTGTATCGGCCTTTTTTTCACTACCAACAACTCCACCGGCAACAACAGTATAACTTATCACATCACCAAGAGAGTTAAAGCCATCACTGACTAAGGCAGAGGAGTGACCGAAAAATCCTGCCAATAATTTAAGCAGTGATAATGCAACACTGCTGATAATCGAGTAGAGGGATATGCTCACCCCTATAGCTCGTTCTTTAGCTCTTGTCATCCCTTTAGCGAGAGTGTCGCCCCTTTAACACTTCTACAACTTCTTCTAACATCACATTTTTTTGTGATAAGAGAACTAAGTAGTGGTACATCACATCGGCAGCTTCTCCCAAAAAGAGTTCTTTTTTGTTGTCCATTGCCTCAATGACCAATTCAACTGCCTCTTCTCCCAATTTTTGAGCAATCTTGTTAATACCCCGAGAGAATAATAAGTTTGTGTAAGACCCTTCAATGGGGTGTTCACGACGATCGTTGATCACATCTTCTAAGTAGAGAAGGAACTCACTACTTGCAAGTCGTTGAGGATTATTCTCTTCACCAAAACAGGTATCATCTCCAGAGTGACAAATTGGGCCTGAGGGGATGGCTAAGATAAGCAACGTATCGTTATCACAATCGACTTTGATCTCTCTGAGCGTAAGAGTATTTCCACTTGTCTCTCCTTTGGTCCACAATTTTTTTTGTGAACGGGAGTAGAAAGTGACTAAGCCTCGCTCTTGAGTGACACGTAAAGCCTCCTCATTCATATACCCAAGCATGAGAACCTGTTTAGTGACAGCATCTTGAACAATTGCTGGAACTAAACCCCCTTGCTTATCAAAATCAATTTGCATAGACAACTCCCCTTTATCTGCTGCGTCGCACACTAATAGACAACGAATCCAAATACGCTTTGAGCTTTGGTATCTCAATATCACCGTAGTGAAAGATTGAGGCAGCCAAAGCTGCATCAGCTCCCCCTTGCATAAACACTTCACTAAAGTGTTCCATCTTCCCCGCACCGCCAGAGGCGATAATAGGTAATGACAAAGATGAACTAAACAGGCGTATTAAGTCAACGGCAAAACCCTCTTTTGTACCGTCTTGATCCATTGCAGTGAGCAAAATCTCTTGTGCTCCCCGCTTTTCAACCTCTTTGGCCCACGTTAATGCATCCAAATTTGCTCGCTCTTGTCCCCCTTTTATCGTTACTTCCCAACCACTAGAAAAAAGAGAGTTCTTTTTTACATCAATAGCAACAATGAGAGAGAAGTCTTTCATTGAGGAGGCAAGTTCTTCAATGAGAGAGGGGTTTTTCACAGCAATGGTATTAATGGAGATTTTGGAAGCTCCACTATCTAATACTTTTTTTGCATCATCGATACTAGAAATACCACCTCCCACAATAAGGGGAATGGTGATATGAGAAGCAACACGTGAAACGAGATCGACAAATGTAGAGCGCTTTTCACTTGTTGCTGTGATATCTAACAAAGCTAGCTCATCAGCACCTTGAGTGCTGTACAGTTGTGCGAGTTCAACAACATCTCCTGCATCTTTTAGGTTAACAAAGTTAACCCCTTTCACAGCTCGCCCATTTTTTACATCTAAGCAGGGAATAATCCGTTTGTAGTTCATCAAAGTGCTCCTTGGTTTATGTGGTATTGAGCTAATTGGTCAATATCAATCTTTTTCTCATAGATCGCTTTTCCTACAATGGCACCATACATCCCCATCTCACCTAAACGAGTGACATCACTCATCGTCGTCACTCCTCCACTTGCTACAAACTGTAGTGATGGAAATTGTGTTTGTAGTTTCTCATATAAAGAGAAAGAGGGTCCTTGTAACATCCCATCCAATGCGATATCGGTAGAAATGACATTCACAATCCCCTCTTTGGCGTAACTCGCAATAAAATCGATGAGTTCAACATCTACTGTCTCACTCCACCCAGAGATTGCAATTTTTCCATCTTTCGCATCGGCTCCTAAAATAAGACGTTCACTCCCAAATTCATCTAATAACTCAAGGACGAGTTGGCGGTTGTGTACAGCCATAGAGCCACAAGTGATTTGATGTGCTCCACTGTCAAAGACCCGTTTTACTGTCTCATACGAGTGGATCCCTCCACCTACATCTACTATAAGGTTGGTCTTTGTCACAATCTCTTCTAACAAAGCATAATGGGTAAATTGTTTTATTCGAGCTCCATCCAAATCGACTAAATGAAGGTGAGTAAACCCGAGATCTTTAAATGAAGAGGCTACATCGACTGGGTTATCTGAATAGGTTGTTTGTCTCTCATAATCCCCTTTGATTAATCGGACACATGTTCCATCGATAATATCGATTGCGGGAATAATAATCATAAAAGCCCCTTTGTACTTGGTAAAGCATCGGCTTTTGGATAGCGCATCACAGCGTGGCGAAGTGCCTTGGCAAATGCTTTACACAATGCCTCTGCTTGGTGGTGTGTATTCGCTTTACCCACTTTCATGTGTAAGGTACAACGTGCTTCATCACTAAAGCTTTTAAAGAAGTGAGTAAGTAACTCTGTGGGGAAATTTCCAACCATCTCACGAGTAAATTCTACCTCCCACACAAACCATGGTCGGTTAGAAAAGTCGATGGCCACTTGGGCAAGAGCCTCATCCATCGGCACTAAGGCAAAGCCGTATCGAGCAATCCCTTTTTTATCTCCAAGAGCTTGTTTTACTGCCTCTCCTAAGGTAATAGCAACATCTTCAACTGTGTGGTGTTCATCAATGTCTAAATCACCTTGACAATTGATATCTACATCGAGATGGCCGTGACGGGCAATTTGATCGAGCATGTGATCAAAAAAAGGAAGACCCGTAGAGATTACACCTTTCCCACTTCCATCTAATGTACAAGTGATACTAATACTGGTCTCTTTGGTAGAGCGTTGGATAGTAGCACTACGTTTAGAGAGTAATTGAGCACTACTAAAGAGAGAGATGATATCTCCCCATGAAGTAAAATGGACAAAATTCAATTGAGTGGTATCTTCTAAGCCAATAAAGTGGGAGTGTTCATAATCGAGGTTTTCAATTTCAGAGATATCTGTTACTAGCTTCTCGATAGTAATTCCTTGATCTCCTAATGTGGGTAATAGAGCTTCAATTTTCTCTTTATGAGAAGCTTCACACAACACAAAAAGTCGATACACTCGTTCATCACTCAGTATTTTAAGGGCAGGAAATACCCCTTCACTCCACCGTAATGGGGAACTCTCATGTGATGAGGTCGTAATCACCGGACCTAAAGCATTGATAAGTAGTACCCCTTGGGTGTGTATGTTATCTATCATGTGGCATTCTCCATCTCTTTAAGAGCTTCAAGTAGAGCATCATTTTCCTCTTTACTTCCAATGGTGATTCGAATACAACCGTAACATCCCCGTTGGAAAGAGCGGTTACGGACAATAATGCCCCTCTCTTTTAATTGTTCGTAGATCCCATCGGGATCAATCATTCGAAGTAATAAAAAGTTAGCATCACTCGGAAACACTCTCTCAACAAAAGAGAGATTTTTTAATTCAGAAGCAACTCGAGATCGCTCTTTTTTCGTCTCTTGTATTGCTTGATACACTTCATCTTTTTTCTCTAACGCTTCAATGGCGAGCTCTTGAGCTACCCCACTGAGGTTGTATGGGTATTTCACCTGGTGCATTGCCCTAATAACCGCTGGGTGTGCCAAAGCATACCCCACTCTCACATCGGCTAATGCCCAAGCTTTAGAGAAGGTTCGTAAAATAACGAGTCTCTCGTTCTCTTGTAACAGAGAGATCACCGACTCTTTGTCGCTATACTCGATATACGCTTCATCGATAACGGTAATTCCTTTGAACTTTTTAATAATCACTTCAAGTTGTTCAAGGGGGAAAGCATTTCCTGTTGGGTTATTTGGTGAACAGATAAAAAGAAGTTTATGCATCCCCATTTCTACTGTCCCTTTGCCCACCAATTCACACACAGCCTCCATCTTTCGTAAGTTGATTGTGTAATCATCACCTAATTGGCAGTGTGAGACATCGACATTGTTGATATCAGCAAACACTTGGTACGCCCCATAGGTGGGACTAATAAGAAGTGCTTTGTCTTTTTGTGGTTCACAAAATATTCTAAAAAGAAGATCGATAAGTTCATCACTACCATTACCAATAACGATGTGTTGTTGATCGACTTGCAAATGTGAGGCAAGTTTCTCTTTGAGTTTTTGATGGTTGGGATCTGGGTAGCGGTTTCTTTTTGCACCCGAGACAAATGAGTTATAAGACTCATTGGCATCTAAAAAGATGTGGCCCTCTCCTGCAAACTCATTTCTTGCTGAAGAGTACGGAACTAATGAGCTAATATTTGGTCTCATTAACGTTCTAATAGGGATGCTTTCCATCTTATCACTCCTACATATTATTAGTTCAAACTATGCTTAAGCTCTTGTAAGCGAATGTTCACAGCATGAGCATGAGCATCAAGTCCTTCACGTTTGGCCATAAGTTCAACAGTGGGTCCCAATGAGAGAAGCCCTTTTTTGGTCACATGTTGGAACGTAGTACTTTTCATAAAACTATCGAGGTTCACTCCACTGTACGAACGTGCCCATCCACTTGTTGGAAGGGTATGATTCGTTCCACTGGCATAATCTCCAGTCGCTTCGCACGAATATGATCCTACAAATACACTTCCTGCATGCTGTACACTTTGGGTAAGTGTATCATTAAACGATGTTTGTAACAGAAGGTGTTCAGGAGCGTATTGGTTCATAATAGTAATCACCCTCTTTATTGAATCTACGATGAATATGTTGCTGTGACTAAGAGCTTGGGTGGCAATCTCTGATCGCTTGAGACTTTTGAGTTGTTTTTTAAGTTCGTCTTCTACGTTATCTGCAATTAAAGAGCCTTGCTTTATATCTGAGTCGTAGATAATTAACATCACTTGGCTATCGGCTCCGTGTTCAGCTTGGGATAACAAATCAGAAGCAACAAAAGATGCGTTACTTGATCGATCGGCTACGACCATCACCTCCGATGGTCCTGCTGGCATATCGATGGCACATACATGTTGTACTTGCATTTTAGCTTCAGTGACATAGCTGTTACCAGGACCAAAGATCTTATCGACTTTTTGGATACTTTCAGTACCATAGGCCATAGCTGCTATAGCTTGAGCCCCGCCAAGAGGATACACTTCAGTAATACCAAAGAGTGAAGCAAGATAGAGTAATATGGGGTCGATTGTCCCATCTTTTTGGGCAGGAGTACACATCATAATCTCTGAGCATCCTGCGAGTCTTGCCGGGGTTGCTAACATAAGGAGTGTTGAAAATAGAGGAGCACTTCCACCAGGGATATATAATCCTACTCGTTCAAGGGGGAGACTTTTACGCCATAAGGTGACTCCCTCTTCGATTTCAATAGAGATAGGCTCCTGTTTTTGAGAAGCGTGAAAACGTTCAATATTGTCTTTAGCTCGTAAAAGAGCCTTTTTCATCGTCTCATCGATTTCTAATTCTTCCTCATTTAGTGGATATGGGGCAATAGAGGTGATGAGTGGAGAGTCAAAAGTGTGGGTATAGTGTAATAAAGCACTATCACCCTCGTTCATCACGTGTTGGATAATGGAACGAACAACTTCGCTTAAAGTGGTATTATCTGCTACAGGACGTTGCAATAAGCGTTTTAAGTCTGAGTCTTGTGGTTGTATAGATCGTTGTAAGTTCATCATCTATCCCCTCAGTCTGCCATTTTCTCAATGGCTGTTACTAAGATACCTTGTGCTCCTAACTCTTTCAATTGCTCTAACACGTCCCAAAATCTCTCTTCTTTCACCACACTTTGTACTGCACACCACTGGGGATCTACCAATTGAGTGACAGTGGGACTTTTCATTCCTCCAATAATCTCTGAGGCTTTATCAAGATGCTCTTTTGGAAGGTTAAATAAGATATATTTATAATCATCAGCACGCCTTACTGCATCAATTCTCAGTAGTAATCGCTCTAAAATTTCAGTACGCTGTTCATCTAAAGAGGGACGTGCAATCATAATTGCACTCGAATAATAGATGGATTCAACCTCTTTAAGGCCATTACTGACCAACGTAGCACCGGTACTCACTAAATCACAAATGGCATCGGCAACCCCAATTGAGGGGGCAATTTCGACACTTCCAGATAACTCATACACTTCAGAATCAACCGAAGCTTCTTTGAGTTTCATCTCTAAGATCCGTGGGTAACTGGTGGCAATCTTTTTCCCTTGAAGTGATACTAAGCCCGTGTAATTAAACTCATTGGGTACTGCAATAGAGAGGCGACATTTTGCAAATCCTAAATCTCTTAGCACACTAAGATCATAACCTTGTTCATCGTACTCATTACGACCAACAATACCGATATCAGCGACCCCTTCGTGTACGTAGCGGGGGATGTCATCATCTCGTAAATAGAGAAACTCAATAGGAAAATTATCGGCTCTCTCTTTTAATAATCGAGAGTCGGAACCAAAACGGATTCCGCATGAGCGAATTAAGGCTAACGATTTTTCACTTAATCGACCACTTTTTTGAACTGCAATTCGTAAATACGGTTTCATCTCTATCTCCTACGTACAAAAAAACTCCGCATCATGCGGAGCTCTATGTATAGACTTATGCACACGCATGCCATCAAAGTGAGAGGTTATGGTGATGGTGTGTGTGTGAACTGTGTTTCATGTCTCTACAGTAGCGAACGTCTCTTTGTTTGTCAACTGAAGCTTATTCAATGATTGTAGATTCCCCTTGAATCTCTACAGGGAGTTTTCGGAGCCATAAAATGGCTATTAAAGCGAGTGTTAATCCAATCACAATAATGATTAATCCAACAATGGTCACAAGCATCGTAGCGAGTTCTTGAGGAAAGATAAATAACACCACTGCAATCACTAAAGAGATTACTCCCTCCCAGATGTGATACGAACTTTTGTACCCCAGTTTTCGAAGCGCAATAACATCGACAAAAGAGATTAAAGCTCCTAACACTAATTGAGCGGCTAAGATATAGAGGATAATCGTCCAAATTGTTTCGGCTGTTGAAAGGGGCATCACAATGGCCAATACTCCCACAATCAATCCTAATACCCCTTTCATGAGTGTAGAGCGGTAGTAAAAGGGGGTAAATGCGTAACGCCCTAACATGATAAGGGACACTACGCTCACTATCACAGCAGCAACTCCTAAAGAGATGACAAATATTTGTTTAAAAAGATCTTGTCGAATGAGGACAAAGACCCCTGCTATGAGAATTAATATTGCAATAAGGAGATAGGTAATCCACCTTGTACTTTTTTTCATTGCTCCCCTCCTCGGATTGCATCGCCTGAGGCGACTACGGTATAGTGAATTATGGGCTCTTTATACCACTTAGTAAAGGATATATATGTACGATCATCTACTTTTTGATGCAGATGGAACTTTGTTAGATTTTCTCTCTTCCGAACAATCAGCAATTGAGAACTTTCTTCTTTCACATCACATCCCTATCACCTCTGAGGTGGTCGCCTCTTACTCACGGATAAACAACGATGCGTGGTTGGAGTTTGAAAAAGGTCTTATTACCTTAGATCAATTAAAAGTAAAGCGCTTTGAACGATTTAATAGACTCTTAGAGATAGATGAAAACCCCGAAGAAAGTGCTCATACCTATGAAAACTTGTTAAGTCAAAGAGGAGCTATCTACGACGATGTGATTGAGACTCTTACCTTATTACAAGCACAAGGGTATAAGATGAGTATCATCACCAACGGAATTACCCATGTACAAAAAGGGAGATTGGCAGACAGTGGGATTGAGCACTACTTTGCCACTGTTATTATCAGTGAAGACATTGGGGTAAATAAACCCGATAAAGAGTACTTTACTATTGCTCAAAGGATCATCACATCACACGGGTATCGCTGTGAACGCCCACTCATTATTGGAGATAGTCCTACAAGTGATCTTCTTGGTGGGTATAACAGTGGAATTGATACGTGTTATCTCAATCGGTTTAACAAAAAGGTCGACTCCTCTATTCCTTATACATATGAGATTAATTCACTGTATGAATTAGCTCCCTTATTAGAGAATATCGACTAACTCTACTTCAATGACCAACAATGAATTTGGTTCAATGGATGAGGTTCCTCCATCACCGTAAGCTAAAGAAGGGTGGATGTAAAAGCGAAAGCGTGACCCTTTATTCATCAAACTCATTGCCTCTTTAAATCCAGGTAGCAGCGTTGCCACTTCAAAGGTGCTTACCCCACCACCAACTGAAGAGCTCCCTTCTCGTCCATCAAGGAAACTGAGGCGGTAGTGAACTTGGACACTTTGCCCCTCTTCCACCCTCTTTCCTTCTCCAGTTTGCATTATTTCGTATTGGAGCCCACTCGAAGTTGTAATGACCGAATCTCGCTTTGCATTATCTTTTAAAAAGGCTTCAGCTTGTTCCAAATTTGATTGGGCTAATTGTTGTAAACGGAGTGTTGCCTCTTTAATGAGCTGGTCTTGATACTCAAATAAAATAGCATTCATGGTAGTGGGATTAATTAAAGACCCTTCCATTAATCCAGAGTCTAAGACCCCTCGGGCAAAGTAGGCTACATCTAAAGCGTTAATATCACGTTTAGCTGTCTCCATTAACAAATATCCATAGGTATAGCTAAAACGCTCTTCTAAGGTAGAGGGGACAGCTAAAGTATCTATTGATTGTAACTCTTCTAATTGGTCTACAAAATCGGAATACAGTTGCTCTTCTGCTTTTCCAATTCCAAATAACATTGAGGTACTAACACTGAACACTAAGAGGGTCATGACGACACTATTATGTAGAACTACTCTCATCAAACATATCCTTACTCCCATCACCCTCTTCGTATGGTAAACCGAAAAAGAGGTGGCGTCTACACTAACCTTAAAAGAGAGAATTGCCTAAAGAGTCTACTCCTACGATTGCGGGAAAGTCTTTTACTGTGAGACGAAGGAGCGCTTCAGGACCAAGATCTTCAAAGGCGAGGATACTATAATCTACTACTGTTGTCGCATACAGTGCTCCGCATCCACCAAATGCAACAAAATAGAGTCCCTCTCGCTTTTGAATAGCTTTTATCACCTCTTTACTGCGAGGACCTTTTCCAATCGTAGCTAATAGCCCTGCTTGTAAGAGTTGTGGGGTAAACGGATCCATGCGAGCACTAGTTGTTGGACCAGCAGAACCAATAGCTAAGTGTACAGGCTTTTGAGAGGGGCCCATATAAAACATCGTCTCATTCTCTAAGTTGATATCGCCCAAATTCTCTTGCTCTATAAGCGATACAAGTCGTTTATGAACTTGGTCTCGCCCAACTAAGAGTGTTCCACTGAGTAACACTCGATCGTATATTCGTAGTGGTTCTATGCTCTCTTTACTAAGCGGAAGAGTAAGATTAATCATGATCATACCCTATAGATATGGTGGTCTTACGATCTGCCCAACAACTGATGCTGATACCTACAGGAAGACCTGCAATATGAGTTGGTTCAGTTTCAACTGCGACAGCCAAAGCGGTAAATGGTCCACCAAAGCCTCCAGGTCCAACTGTTGTGTGATCTATAGCCTCTTTAAGAGCACTCTCTAATTCGGCATAGCGAGGGTCAACGTGACTTTTTCCTGTCT
>JBBAFS010000052.1:0-11804 GCA_041655255.1 Sphaerochaetaceae bacterium | reverse complement strand
ACCAAAGAAGTTAGTTCTATTATGGAAACTTAAGCTCCCATTTTTTAGATATCTCAGTTTTGCCTACTATATACCTGAAAAAATAGAGCCATCACACGTCAGTGAATTTTCTCACACCCGGTGGGTAGATTTAGATAAGCTTCCACTTTTGTCGGTGGTTTTTGTCTACCACCAAGTAAGACTTCTTAAAAAACACGTTAAAAAAACAGCCTCCGAATAATCGAAGGCTGCATCTTAGTTATGGAAGAATTCCAACTTCACGATAGTAGCGTGCTGCTCCATCGTGGATAGGAAGACCTGCAAGGTCTTTGACAGTCTCTTCTAAGAAAGTCTCTCTTAATGGAGCTTGTGTCTCTTTTAACTCATCGATATTCTCCCAAAACGATTTGGTCAGCTCGTAAATGACATCATCTGAAACACGAGCATCAGTACAAATAGTGATTTTAATGGCACTGGTGGTAACATCGCTTTGTTGATTTGGATAGGTCCCTGCGGGGATAACATATGGAGCATACCAAGGATATTTCTCTTGAAGCTTACCGATAAGATCAGCATCGATATTTAAGATTTTTCCACCAGCGGTGGCTAACATCTCAGTAACTGCAGCATTAGGAACACCAGCCATCACCCAAGCACCATCGAGTTGTTTATTACGAATCAAATCGATTGCTTCAGTAAAACCGACATATTGGACTCTTAAGTCATTGGGGTAGTTAATACCTAATGTATTGAGGTGAATGTCTGTTTCAACCTCAGTTGTGGAACCGGGAGCCCCTGAAGCAAAGCGTTTACCAGCAAGATCTCTGAGGCTATTAATGTTTGTATTTGGAGCAACAACAACTTGGTTTGGGTTGTAATACAGTCCAATCATCACTCTTAAATTTGGGTTAGGACGTCCTTCAAATGTAGCAATACCATTAAAGGATTCATACATAATTGAAGTTACTGCCACACCAATTTGGGCCTCTTCATCGGCAATCATGTTTAGATTCGCAATTCCACCAGCACTTGCTTGAGCACTAGCTCGAACTTCAGGAACGGTGTTATTCCATACATTAGCAATAGCTGAACCCAGTGGGTATACGGCTCCAGTAGTGGCTGCTGTGGGGAAGTTAATCACCGTCTTTTTAGCTTCTGAAGCTCCACCAGCACATAGTGCTAGAGGAGTGATTACAGCTAATACGATTAACAACAATGTTATCTTTCTCATCTCTTACTCCTTTTGTAAGTGTAATTTTTTCGAACTTAATTGCCATACAATCACGAAAGAAAATAATACTAAAGCGATTACATCAGTTTGAACACTCGTGGCAATAAATAAAAATCCAGATCCAATGAGCATCACTCTTTGAAAGATATTCATTGGTCTTAAAAAGTAGTTTTGTGTACCACCTGCTAAGGCGATTGCTCCAATACTACTGGTAATAACAGCTTGAATGGTCACCATCAGTGGGACATCACTGAGTGTCCCTAATAACAGAACAGGGTTTGTTAAAAAGAAGAAGGGGAGAATAAATCCAGTGAGCCCTAACTTCACAGCAATCAAACTTGTCTTAGTTTGATTTGAATCGGCAATACCACTGGCAACATAACTGCTAATGGCTACCGGTGGGGTGATGTTAGAAAGAACGGCATAAATCAAACAATACATATGAGCTGCCATTGGAATGGCACCAGCTTTGATTAACACAGGAACTGACACAGTAGCGACTATCACATAAGCGGCAACACCAGGAACTCCCATTCCTAAGACAGTACTCATCAACATCACCATAAGACCGCCTAATAAAAGTTGTCCCTCTCCAACTACACGTAAGATGATATAACCAAAATTCAATCCTAAACCGGTAAGTGATACTGTTCCGATAATCACACCAATAATGGCACAACTCATCCCTACAGCAATTGCCGAACGAGAACCCTCTACAGTCGCCTCCACAATAACTTTCCACGTCATTCGTGTTTCTTTCTTTAACCAAGAAGCGAGAACCGTTGCACCAATACTAATCACTGCTGCATACAGCGGGGTATAACCCATACTCATAATCACAATAAGAACGACTAAAGGTAATACTAAGTGACCCTGCTTTTTGATCACTTCTAAGGCATTTGGGATGTTTTCTTTACTTAAACCAGATAACCCAAGACGCTTCGCTTCAAAGTGGACTGCGAACAAAAGAGCGAGATAATATAAGAAGGCAGGAATGGCGGCAGCTATTAATACTGCAGTATAACTGACACCCATAAACTCAGCCATGACAAACCCAACAGCCCCCATAATAGGAGGGGCGAACTGCCCACCTGTTGAGGCAACAGCTTCAACGGCTGCTGCAAATTCACTTTTATATCCACTTTTTTTCATCATTGGGATGGTAATTGTCCCCGTGGTAGCGACATTCGCTACCGCTGAACCGTTTATCATTCCCAATAAGGCACTTGCTAAGACTGCTACTTTGGCAGGGCCTCCAGCACTACTACCAACTAAGGTTAAAGAGATATCATTAATGAATTGACTAAAACCACTATGTTTTAAATACGCACCAAAAAGGACAAACAAGAAGATATAGGTAGCACTTACTCCTAATCCTACTCCAAAGATTCCCTGACTTCCCCAAATCATATGATTAAGCACCCGCTTCATCGAAAAACCGACGTGCCCAAGAGTCCCTGGAATAAACACACCTAAAAAGTTGTACAGTAGAAAGATTAAACCTAAGACTGCTAAATTCCCACTTGTTCTTCTAGAGCCTTCAAAGACTAACAAAAGGGCAAAAGCGGCAAAAAATAGATCAGTTTTATTGAGGTATCCACCCCGTTTAGCTACTTGGGGATAATTTATCAAGATATACCCAAATACGAAAAGAGAGATCACAACTAATGCAATATCCCAAAAAGGTGGTAGCGTACGACTTAGGCGTTCTTGTTTAAACGTCGGAAAAAGTAAGAATGTGAAAACAAGGAGAAATAGGAGGTGAGCTGCTCTGAGCTTAATAGCATCGATCACACCAAAGGTATTGGTGTAAATTTGAAAAGCAGCCCAAATAAGAAATAAGATAGTAACAAAAGAGCCCAAAAACCCTTTATATACACGAAGTTTCCCATCCGGCTCTTTCTCTTCCAAGAGCGCTTGCGCTTTAAGTTCTTCAGTTGTTGCGAATTCTGCCATATCTGTATCCATTGAATGATTTTTCTCAGTGAAGAAAGTATGGCAGAGTTTATCACAATATTACAGTCTAATCTGTATAAATTTTACATATTTATACAAAATAGTGCATGAAAAAGAGATTAAAAGCGAATTGTTGCCGCAATGTACCACTGTGGTGATGAGGCATACGGGGTATGTAGTCCCACATCTAAAGAGAAGGTATCTTGTAGATCATTACTTAGGTACAGCCCATCACGAAGGGTCTTATTATATGTAGGACCATATACCAACGGTATGATCACTTGAATCAGACGACTAGCTGCTAAGGTTGCTCCCCCGGCAATAAAGAAGAGGGTAGAAATTTCGTGGTTCTCTTGGACACCTTGAACTCCCCCTTGAGTAAGAAACATCTCGGGAATCGCTTCAATGAAATACATAGTTGCTCCAAAGATAGCCAAAGAGATAGCACTCCAATCTCCAACTTGCCCAATAACATACCCCAATTGGTGGTGTTGTAACTTAGAACCTAAACCAAAACCTAATAAAGCGTTTTTAGCTGTAGGCCACCCAACTGAGACTTTGACTGTATCATACAGTTCTAGTCGCTCATTAAAACTGTATTGACCAAGATTCTCTTGAGCTAACCCTTTTTTTAGTCTTCCAATAGAAGTCCCTCCAAATGGAGCTTGAAAGCCTTTGCGCATCTTATTCATATCTCCAGCAATCTCAATGCCAGAGAAGGTGGTGTCGACTATTGCCTCAAAAAGAGAATAAGAGAAAAGTGAACTCAGTAAGAGGCACATGAAGACTACTAGTACAAAAGATCGTTTACGCATATAAGGCTCCTTTATGATTATCTAAAGATAAGTATACACTGCTTTTGATATTTCTGTATTGATTAAAAAGAATTTTAACAAAGAGAAGAGGTACCGATTCGAGGTGAAACTATGGTAGTATACCGAGTATGAGAGTATTAGCAGCAAGTGATATCCACATTGGTCAAAGCAGTGTCACCTTATCTGACCACCAAAGGTACAGTGGCTTTTCCGCATGGGATGCTGTTGTGGATCTTGCCATAGATAAAGAGGTAGATCTGTTATTATTGGCAGGAGATGTGGTTCACCACGACGATGGGTGGTACGAAGCATATGGTCCCCTACTTGGTGGCCTACGGAGGCTCAAAGAACACCATATTAGGTGTGTAGCAGTGGCAGGAAACCACGATGCGAATGTATTTGTACAGCTTACTAAAGAACAAGATGACCTTATCACTGTGTTAGGTAAAGGTGGGAAGTGGGATTACATTGATATAGAGAATCTCAGAATTATTGGATGGTCGTTTCCCTCTTCTCATTATACTGATGACCCTATGAAAGAGTTTGACCGATCGTTCATTGAAACTGATCGTAAGGTGCTTGGATTATTACATACCGACTTAGATGGTTCACCCTCTCGCAGTCGCTATGCTCCAACTTCCAGTAGCACATTGGAAATGTATAGTAATGTCATGTGGATTGTGGGGCATATTCATAAACACTCACTAAAAGAGAACCACCTGATGTGTGGTTCTCCATACTCTTTTGATTCAAGTGAAACAGGGGCTCATGGAGCATGGTTATTTGATGATGCTTTTGATCCTCAATTTATTCAACTCAGTCCACACCGTTATGAAACATGCATTGTTGAATTAGATGAACACACTACCTCAGCAACAATAATTCACTACATTAAACAAGGAATTGATAATCTTATTCGCTCGCTAGATCAAAAACATGTACCAAGAGAGTTATACTGCATGCTTCATTTTACTGGAGTGCTGAACCCCGAAGTTTCATTTAACACATTAATCGATGCCAATAGGTTGGGGGAGTTTCATTACCCTATAAGCGATGGCATCAACGTCACAGTTAGTTCATCTTTCAGTGAAGATATCTCTTATAAGTTAGATCTTGTTTCTCTAGCCAAAGAAGAAGGACCTATTGGGGTGCTTTCTTCATTGTTATTAGACCCACAATCAAATCAAACAGTACTTCAAGATATCGCAGAGCTTCAAAACCAGAGTACCCAGACCAATGCTTTTATGCTGATTCAAGATCCTCAGATTACACCTCCTTCTCAGTTATTAGAAAAAGCGGGGATGAGACTTCTACGCTCCATAAGTGAACAAAGAGAGCGCCATGAGTAAAGATCAATACACGATACAAGAAATTACCATTGAACGCTCAAAAGGGTTTACTGCAGGGGCCTTTCCTCATATTAAAGAGTTTTCCCCTTCACTTAATGTGATTTGGGGACCAAACGGAATTGGTAAAACTACCTTAGCTCGTGCCTTACGTTCTTTGGTATGGGATCAACAACGATTTAAGAGTATTCGTGCAACAGGTCTTATCGAACACGACAATACGTTGTATCGAGCTAAAAGAGATAGCTCTTCATTGCAGCAGATACGCTTACAAGATAATGCCTCTCTCTCATTAAAGGGGAGAAGTGATGAGCTCTCTTCGATGTACTGGTTCTCTCTTAGAGATTTACTTCAAGCTACTGAACAAGGAGAGCAGTTTTATAGTGAAATTTATAAAGAGATGCGTGGTGGTATCGATATTGATAAAGCAAAGAAAGATTCAAATGCAATCTCTTCTTTTAGCCAACGAGGAGTTCAACAGTACCGTATTGCATCTCAAGCAAAAAAAGACCTTGAGAATCTATTAAAAAAACAACAAGAAGTTCTCTCTTTAAGTTCAACTATAGAGAAATTAAAACAACGAGTCTCTGATCTTCCTCACCTACAAGAGCAACAACTCAACATCCGTCAAGCAATCTCTTTACGCAAAGGCCTGGCGAACATTGAGGAGTATGACAAATTACTAAAAGCTTTTGATCCAAGGATGGAGAAAATTTTCCCTCACTCAGCTGAGCATGGAAAGAACCTTCTTGAGACAAGAGATACACACAAACGACAATTTGAGAAACTGCAAGGAGATATCACTACTTTTCAAAAAAGACAGAAAGATCTCCAACTTGACCCTCAAAGAGATCTCATAGATCAACAAGTTGAACTAGAGACTTTATTACAAAGTATTGAAGAGCACACTCGGCGTCTTGAGCAAGTAGAGAGTGAACTTTCTGGATCTCTTTCAGCTCTTACAAAATGGGAAGAAGAACACTCATGGCTTGTAAGTGAACTACCCCAAAAACATCAACTACAAGCGGCACTTGCAAAGCTCAGGCGCATGGCACTTCAAAGTGAACCTCTCCGATTAAAACTCCACTTACATGAACTTCTTGTGCGTGAACTAGGAGAGAAGCAAAAACTTACTCACAATCAAGAAGACCTGCAAGAAATCAAAACTCGTATCATCGATGTACTACAAGTTTTAATTCACAAACAAGAGAGCACTTCAGTTGTAGGACCAACTCTGATAAGCATTATTACTACGCTCGGGATGAGCATCTTATCAATAGTTGTTCATCCTGCATTCTCAATTGTATCAATTGGCCCAATTATCTATTTGTTAATACTCCTAATAAAGGTAAGAAAAGGTAAAACAACAGCTTCTACTCGTACAGTTGAAGAGGAGATTAAGAGATTACAAAAGAGTCTAACAAGCCTTACTCATAGTGAAGATCAAGACATTACCGTAGAAAGCTTAGCAAAAATATTGAGTACAGTAGAGCGTGACTTACAAGCAAACGATCTCCTCATAAAGAGGAATAGTGACATTGATGATGCCCAAAGTGATTTATTAAGGAGTAAAGAAGAGTATCAGAGGTGGTATGATCAATACAAAGAGGCTTTAGAAGATCTCAATATGACTTTTACTGATACCTCTTTAGACTCTTCCTCATTCTTTCATTTCACTCCACATCTTCTAACATGGTTAGATTTGAAAGTAGCAGTAACCACTAATCAAGCAAAACAAAAGAGTATCGTTGACTCATTAGAGCAATTGTATACCCAATTATCTTCACTTATTGGAGATACATATGACAATCCCAAAGTACTCGTTCTTGCAGCGAAAACAGTTATTGAGAAGATTCATAACTGGGGAGTTTTACAACAACAGATTTATGATTTAGAAGAAGAATTAGAGAGAGAAAGAGGTTGGTGTGAATCTTCTGAACAAAAGTTTTCTGAGTATATGAGTGGCTTTAATCTTACTGAAAAAGATCTCGATACATTAGTAAACTTAGGTACTTATCATACACAATGGAGCGAGTACACTCAGATTCGATCTACCTACCAACAAGAGTATAACGTGTTAGCAGATGAGTACCCTGCATCGTTAGCATTATCAAAAAAGCATACCGCTGATGAGCTTGAATTTATGGCTCAAGAGATTCGAACAGAATTAGAGAGCATGCAAGAGATTCAAAACGAACTCAACGATCATCAAGTGAGATACGGGCAATACATTAGTGGTTCGGCTTTAGCACAAGCTGAAAAAGCATACCGCACAGCATTACAAGAGTTAGAAGCTTTTCGAGAAGAACAAGTTGTCTCTCGAATTGTTGATTATCTGGGAACATATATCCACCAAAAGAGTGATGCGGCTTTCACACCTAGAGTATTAGAGAGTTCTAGTAGATGGTTTGAGCGTATCACCAAAAACTTATACACCTTGAAAGTCGATCAAGATGGATTTTATGCATTTGACAATACAAAAAAAGAGAACATAAAGCTCGACCATCTCTCAGATGGGACACGAGTCCAACTTCTATTTGCTGTGAGAATGGGGTTTATTGCTATTCAAGAAGAGTCAAGTGGAGTTCGTTTTCCCCTCTTTATGGATGAATTGTTAGCCAATAGCGACGATGTACGAGCTTTAGAGATTATCAACGTCATGCATGAAATTGCACAAACACGACAAGTTTTTTACTTCACTGCCCAAGCTGATGAGGTAGAGAAAATTAAGATGTATGGAAATAACGTTAAAGAGATTTCTTTAGAACAATTATTTACACAACAAAAAACTCTTATCACACCTTTAGTGATGCCCACCCCTATACATCAACAAGACATGGTGTATGATGAAAACTACGAAACGTACGGCCAAGCGCTTAAAGTTCATAAAGCAGAACTCTTTGAACAGATCGAACAATTACACAGTTGGTATCTCTTTGAAAAAAGCTCAGAACTCTCGGCCCATCTCAAACAGGGTCACACCCAACTTGGGCAGTTAGATCGTAATGATGAACATATTCACTCTCTTATAACTCTTTTAACAACTGCCCAACACCAAGCCCAGGTGGGGAGAGTTAAGAGCCTGTATATGTCAGATATCGAAGATTCAGAACTAGAACTCAACACAAAAGCAAAGTATTGGACTCAGATTCAAGAGGTTGTAGAATCGACACACAGTGGCTCCTCTCTCGTATCGGCTTTGAAAGATGGTAAAGTAAAGAACTTATCCGAAATTCAACGAGAAACAATGATAGATTTTCTTATAGAAAATCAGTTTTACACTGAAAGTGAACCTCTGAGTGTTGATCAGATTCTCTCAACAATTAAAGACGTATCCAAAGAGTCTCAAGAGTATAGAATCGCTCAACGTTACTTACACCACGTTTGTAACTCATAACCAGATTTTTTTGTCCATAACGAAAACCTCTATGTGTGCATATTTGCGTATAAATAATATCTGCATATGTATAGATATTTATCGCTGAGTAGTACATAGGGACCCTAGAGTGTTAAATATATACGAATTGTAGTATATAAGTTATAGGATTAAATTTGCCTTAATAATGGTGAATTAACAACTATTTAGGCAAACAAGTTGACTTGTGGGTCTGGCTCCCTAATAATAGAGACAACAGAAATCAAAAAGGAGAGAAAAATGAGTACACTTATGCACGGCGTAGATGTGTTCGTTGGGTTTATGTGGGGTTGGCCACTGGTCATCATCATTACCCTTGCTTCAATCATCTTTTCAGTTGTATTGAAGTTTATGCAATTTAGACGTTTCGGGTATATTGCCAAAAATACATTTGGTAAAATGTTCGAAAAAGAGCACGTAGGAGAGGGGACAATTACCCCATTTCAAGCGGCTTCTTCAGCCTTAGCAGGAACCGTTGGTGTAGGAAATATTGCCGGAGTCGGAGTGGCAGTAGCACTTGGTGGTCCTGGAGCCCTATTTTGGATGTGGGTTGTCGCTATTTTAGCAGCAGTTGCTAAATATGCTGAAGTAGTGTTAGGAGTTCATTACCGAGAGAAAGACGAAGAGACAGGCGAATACCGTGGGGGTTTCATGTATATCGTGAAAAACGCCTTTAAAGGAAACTGGGGTTGGTTAGCCTTTATCTGGTCACTGTTGTTCTTTATTCAATTCTTAATTAGTGGTGCAGTACAATCGAATGCAATTGCTGATGTAGTTCAACACTCATTTGGCGGAAGTACATTAATTACTGGTATTGTTGTCGCTATTTTAGCAGGCTTAGTTATCCTTGGCGGAATTAAGAGAATTGGAAAAGTTGCAGAAAAAGTTGTCCCATTTATGGCAGTAGTTTATGTTCTTGGGGCTATTATAATTCTGTTATTGAATATCGTACATATTCCAGCAGCTTTTGCCCTTATTTTTAAGAGCGCTTTTGCAGGCTCTGCCCCAATTGGCGGATTTGCTGGATCAACCATTATCTTAGCAGTTAGAAACGGATTCTCCCGTGGAGTCTATTCAAACGAAGCTGGAATGGGAACATCTCCATTTGCACACTCAACAGCTATTGTTGATCACCCAGTACGACAAGGTATTTGGGGAGTCATTGAAGTATTTGTCGATACTATTATCGTTTGTTCTATGACTGGTTTAGTTATCATCATTACCGGTGCTATTGGTAGTGGAGCTCAAGGAGCTTCTTTAACAGCTCAAGCATTCCAAATTGGTCTTCCTGGCCCTGGTGATCTTATTGTTACCATTACCACAATCTTCTTTGCCTATACTACCATCTTGATGGCAGAGTATTATGCTGAAATTGGTGCAGTATACTGTTTCGGAAACAAAGCAATCTATCCTTTCCGTATCCTTTTCTTAGTTGGATTATTAGTGGGAGCAGTTGGTGGCTTACAAGTTGTCTGGAGCCTGCTCGATGCATTTATGGCTGTGACAGTCGCAATTAACTTAGTGGTCATCGTCTCGCTTTACAAAGTTGTTGTGGAGCTAACTAATGACTTCTTCTCTAAAGTCGATGCTGAAGTAGCAGCTTCTAAAAACTAACACATCGACCTAAAAGTGTGTGTGGGACCAGAGAATGATCTCTGGTCTCACTTATGAAAAGGATGAGAACATGGATATCAGAAAAAGAATTAGTGAGCTTGGTGATGAACTCATTCATCTACGAAGAGATTTTCACCAATATCCTGAACTTGGGTTTCAGGAGTTTCGCTCGCAAGAGAAGGTGATGGAGTATTTAACACATGCTGGACTCTCACCAAAGAAAATAGCAAAAACTGGAGTTGTAGCCCTCATTGAAGGGGGGAGCAAAGGGAAAACTGTGATGCTACGATCCGATATGGACGCTCTTCCAGTTGTGGAAGAGACTGGCCTCCCTTTCAGTTCAAAAAACGAAGGGTTGATGCACGCATGTGGACATGATGGACACATGGCAATGCTCCTTGTAGCAGCTAAGATCCTTAATGAACATCGTAGTAGCTTAAAAGGGAATGTAAAGATCGTCTTCCAACCTAACGAAGAAGACGCAGGAGCCTATAAATTAGTCGAAGAGAAAGTCATGGAGAATCCTAAAGTCGATGCAGTCTTTGGTATTCACTTATGGTCTCAAACCCCTTCTGGGGACATTGACATTGTTGATGGGCCACAAATGGCAGCAAGTCACTACTTCTTTTTAAAAGTAAAAGGAGTCGGAGGACATGCAGGATTTGTTCATGAATCGGTAGATCCTATAATAGCAGCAACTGCAATTGTCCAAGCTGCTCAAGCAATTCAGACTCGTGAGATTGATGCTCTTGATCCTGCTGTCATTATGTTTACTGAATTTAGAGCTGGTTCAAATATGACTATCGTTCCTGAAGAGGTCTCCTTAAAAGGATCAATTCGCTTCTTATACGAAGGTGGGGAAGAGATTAGAGATCGCTTCAGACGAATCGTTGAACATGTTGCAGAGGCGTATCGCGTTGAAGTTGAACTCGAATTCCAAGTTGGAAACCACTTGTTATCAAATAATCCAGCTATGGCTCAAACAATGCGAGAGGTTGCCTCTGAGGTACTTGGGGATTCTCAAAGAGTAACTCAACTACGGAGAACGATGGCAGGAGAGGACTTTAGTGACTACTTAGTACATGCTCCTGGAGCATTTGCTTTTGTCGGAATTAATAATCCAAAAACAAAAAGTGACTATCCTCACCACCATCCAAAATTTACCATTGATGAAGGATCGCTTCCCATCGGAGTTGAACTTCATGTTAAAACAGCAATAAAACTACTCAGTTAGTACCTTTTTCTAGGGGGCGTTAGCCCCCTTCCTTTTCTTCTATCACATCTAACTAAATCCCTCTTGACAAAATAGGATGACTCATACGCTATATGCAATATGACTATAGGCAAGATGCATATAGTAAGGAGGACCTATGTGGGGTGAGATGGGAAGACATCGAAAAGCTGGTCGGTTTATAGAGGCGTGTCTTTTGTGTCTCCTACGAACTGGA
>JBBAFS010000051.1:0-11872 GCA_041655255.1 Sphaerochaetaceae bacterium | reverse complement strand
CCGCTCGTAAGAAGCGCACCTCGTCTGTCACTTCAGTGACAGTATATATATATATTGCCGCCCTCATTGTGTAGGGCGGTCTTTTTCTACCCTAGAGAGCAACACCTCTTCACATCCTTGAGCAACACGGCCTAACATGGCAATGGTCGGTACTTCAAGACCTACTTCTTGTGCCAAAGAGGCAGCTCGAAGGCAAAAGAATGCATTTTCTGTTGGTCGGGACGCTTCAATGTCCTGAAGCATTGATGTTTTCCCCCCATATTCGAGGGAGGCAAACACCTTCTGATAATGATCTATGTATGAATCATCAAGTCCCACAATACCCACCTTGTGAGCTAAAGCGATTACCTCTTTTTGTGCATCAGTAATGAGATTTCGTAGTGAAGGAATTGAAGAGCACTCTCCGTAGGTTCCTCGGGTGATAGCACTGACTGTGTTAATACTCACATTCACCATGAACTTAGCCCATAACTCTCGTTCAATATGATCAGGGACTTGATACGTAATTTTTGCTTGATCAAATAGGTGCTTAATCGCCTCAATACGAGAAGTTGTCTTATTTGACTTCTCTCCAAAAAAGATGATTCCTTCGGTAGAGAAGTCTATATGATTATCGGTCCGAGTCGAATCGAGCGCTGTGGTAAAGGCATATAATACCTTCTCTTTTCCAAATGCTTTACTTAAAAGATCTTCACTATCGATTCCATTTAACAGTGACATAATTGTTGTGTTTTCACCAACATGTAAGCGAATATCTTCTATTGCTTGTGTAAGGTGGTGATTCTTTGTTGCTACAATCACTAAATCGGCAGCTTCTACCTCTTCGGTGGGGAGGACGTAATAAAAATCGACTCGATTGTTATTAAGGAAGATCCCTTTTTGTTCATATCTCTCTTTTCGATTTTGATTGACAATGACACGAACGTTGTTTGATCCAAGGTACTCAGAGAGGCGATATGCATAAATGGAGCCAACGGCTCCAAGACCAATAATACTGATGTGTTTCATCTTCTATTCCTACTTTTGAGTAGCCAATGTCATAATCAAGCGTCCTAGCTTCTCTAATTGTGAGACGTGGATTGACTCATCTACACTGTGAGCATGTTCATATCCGACACTCACCGTCATCACGGGATACCCTTTGTGGTGGAGGATATTGGTATCACTTCCACCTCCAGTTGCTTTTGTGTGAAATGGGAGGTTAAGTGTTGAACATGCTTGTTTAAATCGAGTTAGTAAGGGGTCGTTTTTATCAATCACATACCCGGGGTAAAGTTCTTCAACTTCAAAAGTGTAAGACCCACCTACTGCACCAACTGCCTTAATACAACACAACTCGATATGGGCTAAATGAGCTTTTACTTTCTCGGAGGTAGAAGAGCGTACTTCAAGTGTTAATTCACACTTTGGGGCAACAACATTTGTTGCTGTCCCTCCTTGAATGAGTCCTAAATTGGCAGTGGTATCTTCATCAATACGTAGTAACTTCATTTTAGTAATAGCACTTGCTGCTAAAGAGATAGCACTAATTCCCTCTTCAGGGGCAAACCCTGCATGGGCCTCTTTACCGATGAAGGTGATAGTTGCATCACTTTTAGCAGGAGCACTTATAATAGCAGTGCCAACTTCACCACTGGCATCTAAGACATACCCTTCACTAAAAGGACCCACCATCTCCATATCAAGTTCTTTCGCTCCATGTAAGCCTGTCTCCTCTTCCACTGTGGAGACAACTGTGATTGCTCTGTGAGAAGTATCAGTTGCTAATAATCGTTCAAGAGCTACTAATAAGGTAGCACTCGCTGCTTTATCATCAGCTCCTAAAGCTGTTGTCTTATCACTTTGTAATATATCGTGTTTAAGTTGAGGTGTGACACCCACTACGTT
The DNA here is from genome assembly GCA_041655255.1 of Sphaerochaetaceae bacterium. Classification (GTDB taxonomy): domain Bacteria; phylum Spirochaetota; class Spirochaetia; order Sphaerochaetales; family Sphaerochaetaceae; genus JBBAFS01. Next base: position 9,985 of record JBBAFS010000051.1, on the reverse strand, counting down.
GGGGACCGTATCGAGATGTGTTGCAAATAATATAGGCTTGAGGTCTTTGCTATCTTCAGTTGCTGGTACGTGGGCAATAAGGTTCCCTTTTGCATCGAATTGGACAACAAAGTGTAACGCTTCTAACCGCTTTTTAAGATCCATAGCGGCCTCTTTCTCATGTCGTGAAGGGGAGTCGATAGCACTGAGTGCCATAAAAGTTGAAATGATATCTTCGATCATGCATTCCTCCGAATATGTGAGTTCTTTTGAGCATATCATAGATGGTGAGGATGAGTCACACCTTCACCAATAATCATATATTCACTGGACTAACAGCAGTTGCTCCTTTATGGTATATACAACACCGATGGAGAGGCCAATGGTCACCTTTACAGAACAAGAAAAAAAAGTACTCGATGATTGCATTAGAACTCTTCACAGACTCGATTCCCCTTTTGCTTCAATCGTGAGTTCCCGCGTTCGTGATGTTGAGCAACTTGCCGAAATTGTCGATCGAGCCCCCTCCCCAAATACCGATCTGTTTCATAAAAAGAAGGGGAGAAATAAAGATACATTAGCTAAAAAACTCCTTAAACATGGTTTAGGACACGTGGTCGATTTACCCACTAAAACAGTACTAGGTCATGGTCTTACGGTAAGTAAGTTGCACCTCTTTGGGTTGTTGATGAAATTAATCTCCACAGGAGAAGAGCTTGGAGAATACAAAGAGACGATTGAAAAAGAGTACAATGATCTGTTGTTTAAGTTGATGGCTGAAGATTTATACACCTCTATTGTCTCTGATCAAAAAATTGATGCGAGATGGGTAACTAAAGCGGCTCATGAACTTATTACTATGTGGGATTTACGTACCAGTGAGTATGTTGAGTCTTTCGGTCTTGCCCTGAGAGATTTATGGAAAGCTCGTCACACACTTGTCCCTGTATTAGGAACACTGTTAGGGACAATTGAGATTATGAAAATCAGTGCTCTGTTACCCCCGATATGGATCGACTTTCTTGCTCACGCAGCTGAAAATGAAGAAATAGGATTCTCATTAGAAGAGTTCTTATTTGATCTTCGTTATGAAGAGTTAGCTCTATTACGACTCAAAATGGCTGAGATGAATGTAGGGGTCATTGATCGAAATACCGCTTATGAGATGGTGGGGAAAAGTGAACCTACTCACAATGAACTTCATGTGGCTCTCGATTTATATAAAAGCTTCATGGGAAGGCAACATACTGCGAAGATGAGATCATACCGAAATGAAGAGGGTCCAAAGAGGTCACTAGAAGAGTATTTTGTTATCTACCTCCTCTCATTACAGAAATAATAGGTGCCGAGCTCTTGGCACACATACCGCTCACCGATACACTTCATTGAAATCTATAAGGAGAATTTTGTATGCCGAAAGAGAACACCATCTACTTACCTAGTGAGCGTCCGCCCACAGGGAAGTTACTCGCTCTTAGTTTCCAACACGTTTTTGCGATGTTCGGAGCAACCATTTTAGTTCCGATCCTCACAGGATTAAGTGTTACAAGCGCTCTGTTTACCGCAGGGACAGGGACCTTGTTGTACATCGTTATTACCCAGGCAAAAGTTCCCGCCTTTTTAGGCTCTTCGTTTGCCTTCATTCCCGCTTTGATGGCGATTATTGGCCAATATGGGATTCCATATGCAATGGGAGGGGCGATTAGTGCAGGTCTCTTTTACACACTCATAGGGTATATTATTAAACGAATAGGAACCAACTGGATTAAAAAAGCACTCCCTCCTGTAGTCATTGGCTCAGTTATTATTGTTATTGGACTTAATTTAGCACCAACAGCGATGGATATGGCCATGAATAATAATGGCAATTACAGCTTGGTATTTCTCTCTATTGCAGTATTTACCTTAGCTATGACAATCATTACAAACATCTTCGTAAAAGGGTTCTTTAGTGTCATCCCCATTTTAGTAGGGTTGGTAAGTGGATACCTCTTTACCCTTGTGTTAGGGTTTATCTTTCCTGCCTATGCACTTATTAACTTTCAAGTGATTAAAGATGCAGCATGGTTAGGTCTTCCCCATTTTCAAATACCTAAGTTTAACTTTGTTGTTATTATCACCTTTGTGATTGTCTCATTGGCAACGATGGCTGAACACCTTGGAGATACGATTACCTTAAGTAATGTTGTAGGGGAAGATTTTACAGTTGATCCGGGGTTACACCGAACCTTAACAGGAGATGGTTTAGCAACAGCGTGGGCAGCTTTTTGGGGAGGTCCTCCTAACACCACATACGGAGAGAACATTGGAGTGATGGCCCTTACACGAGTGTATAGTGTGTGGGTTATTGGTGGAGCTGCAATTATGGCAACACTTCTCTCTTTCTTCCCAAAATTTGGAGCTTTAATTCAAACAATTCCCTCCCCAGTCATCGGGGGGATTTCAATGTTACTTTTTGGTGTCATCGCCTCAAGTGGATTGAGAAACTTAGTTGAAAGTGGAGTGAACTACCAAAACAAAAGAAACCTTACTATCAGTAGTGTTATCTTAGTTATTGGTATTGGTGGTGGTCTTTTAGCATTCCCACTTGGAGAAGGGATGATGTTCCAAATGGGAGGAGTCGCCTTAGCAACTTTTGTTGGTATTGTCTTAAACCTCCTAATTCCCGAGTCCATTGAGTAAATCTCATATGAATCACTACACCCTCATCGAAGATGGGGGTGTAGTACGCTCACTCATCCAACACTGGAAAGATGAGAACATTGAGAGTATCGCCATGGACTTTGAGGGGGAGTTTAATCTTCACATCTACGGTGAGCACCTTGCCTTAATTCAAATCTATGATGGTCATGAGTTTTTTCTTATCGATCCAGTGAAACTTACATCAGAAGATCTTCGTCTCTTATTAGAAGAGTCTTCTATTGAAAAAGTGATGTTTGATTGTTCAAGTGATGCATCATTAGTGTATCGCTCTTACAATATACGTCTTAGTCATGTCTTTGATATACGTATCAGTAGTACCTTATTAGGGTATGAGGGCTCTCTTTCAAAAATCACTCACACCCTGTTACAACAAGAACCTCTTGTTCCTAAAAAAGCATTTCAAAGGGCAAATTGGCTCAAGCGCCCCCTTTCACAAGAGTTAATCGCCTATGCGTTAAGTGATGTGAAATACCTCTTACAACTCAAAGAGATCTTAGTTCACAACATCAAAGAGAAGAACTTAGAAAAAGAGCATTCCTTGAGGCAAGCAAACGCTGCTTCAGTGAAAACAAGAACCAAAAAAGCGTATCTTAATTGGAGAGAGTATCACAAGCTCAACAAAGAGGAGCAACAGCTTCTTATGCTCTTATTTGACCAAAGAGAGATCCTCGCACAAAAAGAGAATCTCCCGCCGTATAAAGTGATGAGTAAACAAGATCTCATCAGATTCGTAACCGAAGTTCCTCTTTCAAAAGAGGAGTTAATTCGTCGAATACGTTCAAAAAATAGAAGAATAAGAGAAGAACTTATTGAGGCGTTTTACCCTTTGTTATTCACCGACAAAACTGAGGGTTAACTCTTTTAGTTCAACATCGAGTTGGCGTAGTGTCACCCCTGCTTGGTTGAGCATTCTTTTTGAGGCTTTTACAATATCTGTGTCACTGTACTTATCTGATAAATAAACAATCTCACTAATTCCAACTTGGATAATAGCTTTAGCACACTCATTGCATGGAAACAACGCTACATACAACGTACACCCTTTGAGATTACTAGTACTGTTTAATATCGCATTTAATTCGGCATGGACGACATACGGGTACTTCGTCTCTAAAAACTCCCCCTCACGAGCCCAAGGAAGTTCATCATCATTTAAACCTCGTGGAGATCCATTGTATCCTACACCGACAATCTTTTTGTCGGTATTGACGATACAAGCTCCTACTTGAGTGTTCGGATCTTTACTTCGTTTTGCAGAGAGGAGAGCTACTCCCATAAAATATTCATCCCAGCTAATGTAGTTTGTTCTTTTCATCATCTTTCCTATTATGAGCAAGAGTTAAAAAATGTGAGCATCTGCTCAATAAGCGTATCACGTATCGAAGGGTACATCAGTAGTATATGACGATTATGATCGCTCGTTAACTCGGTGGTAATTGATTCTATGTGTGAAGAGTTCACGTGGGAAGTGATCTCTTGTTGGTTTTTATAGTGGATAGTCTTATCTCTTTTATCGTGTATCACTAACAAAGGAGCATGTATACGGCCAAGGTCTTTACGAATCTGTTTTAAGTTATACGCCAAACTCACCCCACCTTGAACAAAAGAGCCTGTATAGCCAACCCAAAACTCCTCTCCGTCATTACTCTCACTCTCATCTCGTTCATCAATGTAGACACCAGGAGAGAGGGCATAGGTGAACAGTGAAACAAGACGCATGACGTAATACGCCGGTTTTTGAACAGCTCCTAAAAACAGGTCATTGAGAAACACAGGAGCACCCACAGTACATACCCCATTAGGCTGTAAAGGAGAGGTGTTGTATTTTTGAGCAAGTTTTAGAGCCATCGCTCCACCCATACTCGTTCCAACAAGAAACACCTTCTCATACATCTCCCTTTTTTCAAGATAGAGCTTTTCAACAAACTCAAACCATTGAGTAAAACTAGTATCTTTTAAATCTTCAGGTGTTGTTCCAAACCCTGGTAGTAAAGGAACAAACACATCGTATCCCTTTGTGTGGGAGGCTTGTGCTGCCCATCTAAAGGGGTAGGGGCTACTGGGAAAGCCGTGAATCATGAGAATAGCACGAGAGGCTTGAGAAGAGTGAGTTAACTCAATAGGGGCACATCGAGCTGAAAAAAGATGATCTACATCAGGAGTAATGGGTTCAAAGAACTTCTCTTTATACCCCCAAAGTTGAGCACTCCATAGAAGAGTGAGAACAATAATAGCGAATAGAAGAAGGTAAATCATGGGGCAAGCATAGACGAAATTGCTTCTGTTATCAAGAAAAACAGCCTCCGTGTGGAGGCTGTGTAGAAGTTAACACAAGGTGTTACATGAACAATCCTAAAGCTGGTCGTAGTCCATTCACTAATGGTTCCATAAAAGGAACGACTGCTAATAAGATTCCGGCAGCAACTGCTGATCCAATAACTCCAGCAACGTTTGGTCCCATGGCGTGCATCAGTAAGAAGTTTTGAGGGTTATACTCTTGACCTACTTTACTAGAGACACGAGCTGCCATTGGTACTGCTGATACTCCAGCTGAACCAATGAGTGGGTTAACTGGGTGCTTTGGACTGAGTTTGTTCATTAATTTTGCAATTAACACACCACCTGCTGTTCCAATACTAAATGCAACCATTCCGAGTAATAAAATTCCAAGGGTGTTGAGGTTTAAGAACTTGTCAGCTTCCATCTTCGATCCAACAGAGAGACCTAAGAAGATGGTAACAGTGTTCATCAATGCATTTTGCATGGTATCACTTAAGCGATCAACAACGCCAACCTCTTTTGCAAGGTTACCAAACATCAGGGCTCCAACTAAAGGAGTTGCCGATGGAAGTAAGATGGCACAAATAGAGAGTACTGAAAGTGGGAATAAAATCTTCTCAAGTTTTGAAACAGGTCTGAGCTGTTGCATCTTAATAAGACGTTCACTCTTTGTTGTTAATGCTCTCATAATGGGGGGTTGAATAATGGGAACAAGCGCCATGTATGAGTAGGCCGCTACCGCAATAGATCCAAGAAGATCTGGCGCAAGGCGGCTTGTTACATAAATAGCAGTCGGTCCATCTGCCCCTCCAATAATACCAATCGAAGCGGCGGCATGTAAGTCGAATGTAATCCCTGGAATAAAGCTAATAAGTAGTGCTCCAATTAAGGCAGAGAAGATACCTAATTGAGCAGCTGCTCCCAACATTAATGTTTTGGGGTTAGCAATAAGAGGTCCAAAGTCGGTCATAGCCCCAACTCCCATAAAAATGAGAATGGGGAATAGTCCTGTTTCGACACCCATGTCGTACAATAATTTAATAAATCCGGCTGCAGCTGTTGAGCTTGTGGGGTCGACTCCTGCGATGTATGCAAAAGGGATGTTTGCCAAAACAGCACCAAATCCAATTGGAATCAGTAACAGTGGTTCAAACCCTTTACTAATAGCGAGGTATAACAGAACCATCCCCACTATAATCATCACAAAGTTTCCCCATCCACCGGTTGCGAGGAAGCCAACTAATCCGGTTGTCTCCCACAATTGAGTGAAAGCTTGTCCAATCATCGTTACACTCCCTTAACCTATAATAGCGAGAACATCGTCAGCCATGAGTTGATCACCCTGTTTTACACGAATCTCAGTAACAGTTCCGCTCACTGGGGCAAAAATCTCATTCTCCATCTTCATCGCTTCCATCACTAATAAAAGACCATTTTCAGCAACAGTGTCTCCTACTTGTGCTTCAATGCGAAGTACTAAACCGGGCATTGGAGCTTTGACCTCTGTTCCCCCAGTAGCTACTGGAGCAGCAACAGGTGCAGCAGGGGCAGCAACGGGAGCTGGAGTTGGAGCAGCAACAGGGGCTGCGGCAACAGGAGCTCCAGTGCTAATGACAATAAGAACGTCATCAGCATTGAGTTGATCGCCTTGTTTCACTTTGATCTCAGTGACGGTTCCACTGACGGGAGCGAAAATCTCATTTTCCATTTTCATCGCTTCCATGACCATCAGGACATCATTCTCTTTTACTTGAGATCCAACTTGGACTTCAGTTCTAAGAATCAGACCGGGCATGGGAGCTTTAACATCGACAGTTTCAGTAGCAACAGGGGCTGCGGCAACAGGAGCAGCAACAGGCGCTGCACTGATTCCCTCTTGAACGTTGACGTTATAAGCAACGCCATTGACAACAGCTTGGGCACCTTGAAGTTGAACTGCATAGGTGTTGTTGTTTACTTGAACTGTGTAATCTCCACTTGAGGCTTTTGCTTTTTTAGCAGGAGCTGCAGGTTTTTCTAAGCTCTTGAGGCGAACGCCGTTCACTTTGGCATCACCTTTGAGGTATAAAATACCTTTCTCTTTACAGGATGCGGCGATAAAGACGTTCTCATCTGTAACAGGGAGATTCTCTTTTTCGAGCATTGCTGTAGCAGCTTTAACCCCTTTGGTGGGATCTTTGTCGTTAATGTCGACAGCTTTCTCTTTTGTTGGTTTTAAGCCAAGTTGTTTTTCACTGATTTTCATCACTTCAGCATCTGGCTCAACTGGAGTTTTTCCAAAGTAACCAAGAACCATTTTTCCATACCCTTCAGCAATCTTTGTCCATGGTTCAAACATGACGTTATTAAAAGCTTGTTGGAAGTAGAACTGACTCACTGGGGTAACGCTTGTGGCGTATCCACCTTTGGCTACAACTTCACCCATAGCTCGGGTAATTTCGGGGAAACGGTTCATCAAACCGTTGTCTCTGAGCATTTGAGTATTTGCTGTGAGAGCTCCACCAGGAAGTGGGGAGAAAGGAATCATGGGGTTGACCATTGTTGCCTCGGGTGGGAGGAAATAGTCACTCATAGCTTCTTCAAAAATACGCTCAGCTTCTAGGACTTTGTCGATATCAATATCGAGAGTGAAGTCTGTTCCTCTCAGAGCATGCCACATGGTAATCACATCGGGCTGACATGTTCCACCTGAGACAGGGACTAAAGAGAGGTCGACTTGATCTGCTCCAGCTTCTAAAGCACTCACGTATTGGTTAATACAGACACCAGCGGTATCGTGTGAGTGGAACACTAAGTTGATATCTTTTCCTAAAAGAGCTCGAGCTCGTTTAATTGTCTCATACACCACTTTAGGGGTACTGGTTCCTGATGCGTCTTTAAAACAGACTGAGTCAAAAGGGATATCAGCATCTAAAATGCTTCTGAGTGTATTCTCGTAGAATGTTGGATCGTGTGCTCCATTTGCCCCTGGAGGAAGAGCCATCATGGTAACGGAAACTTCGTGCCGTAACCCAGCTTCGTGAATTGCACGACCGCTGTCGATGAGGTTGTTGACGTCGTTAAGGGCGTCGAAGTTTCGAATAGTCGAAATTCCATGCTTCTTAAAGAGTTGGGCATGTAAGGTAATAATATCTCGGGGTTGAGAATCGAGACCAACAACGTTGATTCCTCGTGAGAGGGTTTGTAAATCTGCATCTGGACCAGCAACTTCTCTAAATTGGTCCATCATATCGAATGCATCTTCATTGGTGTAAAAGTAGAGAGATTGGAATCGGGCTCCACCACCTGCTTCAAAGTGGGTAATCCCAGCTTCCTTGGCAGCCTCTACGGCTGGTAGAAAATCTTTAGTAAAAACTCTAGCACCGTATACGGACTGAAAGCCGTCACGGAATGCTGTACACATAAACTTTACTTTTTTCATGATTTCTCCTTCAAAGTATTTCTATTGTTTTGATTGTGCCACGGCTGCGGTAATAGCAACGGCAATTTCACTTCCCGCAGTCTCTGGTGCAGAAACACTTGAGACGGAAGTTGGTCGACTTGTCACTGGCTTGCTTTTTTCAGGTGCATATTTCCTCACCATCGACGAGAGGAACGTGGTCGAAAATACCAATAATGTGAGGAAAACGAAAACAAATCCCATCCCCAACAGCATCAATATGAGACCATTATTTACCTGCTCTAAAAGAAGCTCTTTTGGCAATTGGTGTAGCATGTATTGTGCTCCTTGAATCCCCTCTGAGTAGTAGGGGAAAATGATTTAATAAACTATAGCTTGAATAAGTATCTCTTTCAAGTTGTTACAGTTAGAGATTCGAAGAGATTTTATCGATTTGGTCGTTCTCTCTTGCTTTTATAAGCCTCTCTTACTACAGTTTTAGAAGGAAGCAGAGAGAGGAGAAGAAGATGAGCGATCATGAAACATTACGATGGAATTCTCTCAAAAGAAGAAGGGTCTACGACGGTGCTATTTTTCATGTAAATACCATACTGCGTGAATCCAAAACGGGAGTTCAATCTGAGTTTGTTGAACTTGAAGCTCCACAGTGGGCGACCATTATTCCGTGGTATCGCAATGAAGAGGGAGTACCTCACTTTATGATGGTAAAGCAGTATCGTCACGGAACAGATTCAATCACCATCGAATTTCCTGCAGGGACAGTCGATAAAGGGGAGAGCCCTAAAGAGGCAGCTCTTCGTGAATTGATCGAAGAGACTGGAGCAGTTCCAACTCACGAGATCATTGAATTAGGATCAGTTTCGCCTAACGCTGCATTTATGGCCAACCGAGCCTATTTTTATTTAGCTGAAGGGGTAGAAAAAGTGACCGAACAATCGCTTGATACCCACGAAGATGTCACCATTTGTCACATTCCTGTAAAAGAGGTGTTACATAAGATGGGAACAGGTGAATACGATAACGGTATTATGATGATAGCCCAAGCCTACTTTATCCGTTATGTTGAATCACACCCCTATTTAATTTCATAACCAAGGAGTTCTTTAGATGAAAAAATATGTACTTTTGTTCACTCTTATAGTTTCACTCTTATTTGTGAGTTGTCAAACAACTATGCCGAATGAAGCTCAACGAACCATTACCGTACAAGGGAAAGCCGTTGTGTATGCCGAACCCGATCGGGCAACTTTTAGTATTAGTGTTAATGAGCTCTCTGAGACTACCAAAGAGGCTCAACAACTGGCAAATCAGAAAGTACAACAGATCTTACGTGTGTTGCAATCTTTTGACATTGAAGAGAAAAGAGTAAAGACCTCATCTCTCTCTATTACCCCTGAGTATAGATGGGTTGAAGAGAGCCAAGTTCTTGTTGGTCAAAGAGTTCGTCAAAGTCTCAACGTTGAAGTGAGAAACATCAAAGAAAACAGTGTATTACTCTCACAACTGTTTGATGCCCTTGGGGATATAAACTCAATAAGTATTGGTTCAATCTCTTTTGACAAAGAGGATACCACCAAAGAGTCTCAATTAAGTCGCACTGAAGCAGTTGAACATGCAACTGCT
>JBBAFS010000050.1:0-11879 GCA_041655255.1 Sphaerochaetaceae bacterium | reverse complement strand
TGTCGCAATGAATACCGACATTCAGGCTCTTCAGCGATCAAATGCCCAACATAAGATGCCTTTAGGGAAACAACTCACCGGAGGGCTTGGAGCAGGTGGAGTACCCGAAGTGGGAGAACAAGCTGCTCAAGAGTCGAAAGAAGAGATCAAAGAGCTCCTTAATGGGACAGATATGGTTTTTATTACCGCTGGAATGGGTGGTGGAACTGGTACTGGTGCCGCTGCTGTGATAGCTGAAATCGCCCGTGAATTAGGTGCATTAACAGTTGCGGTAGTGACAACCCCATTTGCCTTTGAAGGGAAAAAGAAACTTGAATTAGCACTTACTGGCATAGAGCGATTACGAAAACATGTCGACACCCTTATTTTAATTCCTAACCAATATCTCCTTAACATTGTTGAAAATAATACTCCGATTAAAAAAGCATTCTTATTAGCCGATGATGTGTTGCGCCAAGGGGTACAAGGAATTAGTGAACTTATTACTGAACCTGGAGAAATTAATATCGACTTCGCCGATGTACGGACAGTGATGAAAGGGCGTGGAGATGCCTTAATGGGCATTGGGGTAGGTGAAGGTTCAACAAGGGCCGTTGATGCCGCACGAGCTGCTATTAATAATCCACTGTTAGAGAATGCTCAAATTGATGGAGCAAAATCGGTATTAGTCAACTTAGCAGGAGGTGATGGACTCACCTTGCAAGAGTACCAAGATGTCGTTGAACTTATTACCGAAAACTGTGCTGAAGATGCACTGATTATTGCAGGACAAGCATTTAATCCTGAATTAGGTGAGAAAATCAAAGTAACAGTTGTTGCTACAGGTTTTGATGCTCCAAATCCTGCTCATGCTGTAAATAAAGATCAACGACAACATCGGATGTTTTCTACTGAAGGACCATCACTTCAAGGTCGATTCTCCTCTACAATGAAAAAAGAGGAGCCAGTAGGTGAAGATGTAGTCAAAGTGAATCGATGGCAAGATCTTCAAAACCGTCTTGGTGATAGCCAAGATGATACCGATTTGAGTTTCCCTGCTGTGTTGCGCTACAAAAGAGAGGAGAGTGATTCATAACAACTCAGATGATTGATGAGTTTTCAACCTATTTACGTGTTTCTCGTCGTTTAAGTGAAGCTACAGTAGAACTCTACACCCAAGAAATAAAAAGGTATTGTGCTTTTGTCTCTCACCATAACCAAGATGTTACCACGCTCACATTTGAAACAGTGGTTTCGTTTTTAAATGAGCGCAAAGTAGAAGGAAATCTCTCATCTCGTACCCAAGCTAAGATTATGAGTTCATTACGCTCTTTTCACCTTTTTCTCATTGAAACTACACGCCGAGAAGATAATCCTTTAGATATGATAGATTCAGTTCATATATCTGAGCAACTTCCATCAACACTACACGATCAAGAGATTGAAAAACTCTTAGAGAGTATCGACACCACTGATCTTTTAGGAATTCGTGATTTTGCAATCTTTGAGATGATCTACTCTTGTGGCTTACGTGTGAGTGAACTCACCTCTTTGGAAATGAAAGATATTAATGTTACTACCAAAAGTGTCCGAGTAATCGGAAAAGGGGATAAAGAGCGGCAAATCCCCATTGGAGATTATGCTTTAGAGGCACTAAAAACTTATCTTGAAGTAGCACGACCAAAATTTGTTGGTCCATCTTCAAAAGAGAAAACGTTGTTTGTTGGACGAAGAGGAAAAGCTCTTAATAGAGCATCAGTGTGGAAACGCTTTAAAGAGTATGCCCGTAAAGCCAATGTTGAAGCAAAGGTACACACCTTGCGACACACCTATGCAACCCACCTTCTTCGAGGTGGAGCCGATTTAAGATCGGTTCAACTGCTTCTTGGGCATAGTGATATTAGAACCACTCAAATATATACCCACACCGAAACTGAAGAGTTATTACAAGCTTTTCGAACCTTTCACCCCGATGGAGAGAGTGAAAAAGTATGAAACGAAGTAACATCACCTTTGGTGAAGTTCTTTATATGTGGTACAACTAGAGACACTTATAACACTTCATTGCCTCCCCACATTCACCCTCGAACAAAAACTTGAGTTATTGAAAGTGTGTACGACCCGTAAGAGTTTGTTAGATTACTACAAAGATGTCGCCTCCCCCTCATATAACACATTTCAACAGGTGAAGGTGAACATAGACGCCTTTGTACGCTACACCAACTACTCTCATTTCAAAGTTCTCTCTTACTTTGATGAGAACTACCCCCTTTGGTTAAAAGAGAGCTCTTATGCCCCAATTCTTCTTACCTACATTGGATCTTATCGACCACATCTTCAACATTTAACCTTTCTTACGTCAAAGATAAACGAACCTGTTATAACCACCCAAGCTCAGAGAACAGGGTATGAAGCTTCGTTATTAGATTTTACGTTAGTTGGGGGCTTCTCTGTTCATGAAGATCAAAAAGCGTATGATGCAGCATTGGAACAAAACGGACGATGTATCGCCTTTTTAGCATCAGGAATTGATTATATTAAATCGATGAATGTCCGAAAAGTGAGCTCCTTTCTTATGAGAGGAGGGGTATTTATGTCTCACGTCCACCCATATGGGAGACCAACTTATGAGCGATATCGTCAACGTGGGGCTCTTCTTGCATCGTGTTCAGCTCTCTCTTTGGTGCTCTGTGCGCCACAAAACTCTCAAGCTTATTACTCTGCCCTTACAGCCTTAGATGAGGGGCGAGAAGTTATTGTACATGACGTAGGGGTAAAACATTCTCGAGGTGAAGCAAATAGGGAGTTACATAATCAAGGAGCTCGTACGATACAAAGTCTTGCTGACCTTCTATAACATCTATTTCTCTTTTGATATAGTAGGGTATGAGTGACTTTGTTCAAGAGTATCTAATGTACCTCAATAGCGTGAAAAACGTCAGTGAACACACCTTTATTGCTTATAGAAGTGATTTAAAAGAGTACACGACATTTTTAACACACCACAACCTTGCCATTGAGGATGTACAAGTTGATACTGCTCGCTTATATGTCTCACAATTGATTAAAACTCACTCTTCTCCCACGGTGAATAGAAAACTTTCAGTTCTCAGAGGTTTGTATCGATATCTTCGTAAACTTAATGTAGTACACACCGATGTATTTAGTCGCATCGAAAGTGCCTCCCGTTATCGAAGGCTTCCTGAAGTTCTTAGTCGCCAAGAGATGATCAGTTTATTATCGTATCCCATTACCGATTTTGAGTCGTTAAAGATTTCTTTAATCATCCACATGTTCTACTCAACAGGGTGTCGTCTTTCAGAGTTATTAGCAATGGATGTTCGGGATGTAGAGGTTGCTCAACAAAGAGTACTTATTCATGGTAAAGGGAATAAAGAGCGTTACGGGTTTTTAAATCCCTCCACGCTCACTCTCTTAGAGAGATATCTCCCACTCCTAAAAGAAGTAACTCTCACAGAAGATGCTTTATTCATTGGAAAGAGGGGAAGACGGTTGTCGGCTTCCTCTTGCCATAGTATCTTGGAGAGGGTAGCAAAAGAAGTATCACTGAGAGTGACATTAACACCTCATATGATACGACACAGCTTTGCCACCCATTTACTAGATAATGAGGCAGGAATTAGAATTGTCCAACAACTGTTAGGACACGAATCTATTTCTACCACCCAGTTGTATACCCACGTGACGCAAAAGCGACTTAAACAGGTATACACACAAAGTCACCCACACGGAAGGAAACGCAATGCAGATGAAAGGGACAACAATCATAGCGGTTCGTAAAGACGGACACATAGCAATAGCAGGGGACGGCCAAGTCACCTTAGGCGATACAGTCTTAAAAGGGAACGCAAAAAAAGTGCGTACCATGATGGATGGAAAGATTCTCAGCGGCTTTGCTGGAGCAACAGCTGATGCATTTACTTTGTACGAGGTCTTTGAAGCGAAATTAAAAGAGTTTCGTGGCGATTTAACTCGTAGTGCTGTTGAGATGGCTAAATCGTGGCGAACGGACCGAACACTTCGTCGCTTAGAAGCGATGATTATCGTAGCCGATAAAGAGAAAACATTTTTAATTAGCGGGCTTGGGGATGTGGTAGAACCACAACACGATATGATTGCCATAGGATCTGGGGGTAATTATGCCCTTGCTGCAGCTAAAGCACTAGTGGCGCACTCTTCTTTAAGTGCCGAAGAGATTGCACGCACAGCTTTAGAGATTGCTAGTGATATCTGTATTTATACAAATAAAGAGATTTTAATTGAGACATTATAGGAGTGAGTGATGAACTTAGATGATATGACACCAACTCAAATTGTTGCTGAACTCGATAAATATATTATTGGGCAAAATGATGCAAAACGCTCAGTTGCTATTGCCTTAAGAAATAGAACTCGTCGAAAAAGACTCGATGAGTCAATTCGGGATGAAGTAACCCCAAAGAATATTATTATGATCGGACCAACAGGAGTTGGTAAAACAGAAATTGCCCGTCGCATAAGCAAAATAGCCAATACCCCATTTATTAAAGTCGAAGCGACTAAATATACTGAAGTAGGGTACGTAGGACGAGATGTTGAATCGATGGTACGTGATCTTATGGCAAGCGCTATCCAAATGACCCGCTCTGAAATGGCCAAAGCTCAAGAAAAAGAGGTCGAACAACGAGTCGAAGAGCGATTGTTAGACCTGTTATTACCTCCACCCCCAAAAGGGGATAAAGCCCTAGATGAGGCAACCATCGAAACTCGTGAGAAATTTAAAACCTTCTTAGCAGAAGGGAGATTTGAAGAGCGAGAGGTAGAACTGACCACCACAACTCGCCCACCTCAAGGAATTGAACTCTTTGCAGGTGGGAATATTGAAGATCTTCAAGAGACTATTCAATCTTTAGGATCGATGTTTGGCCCTAAGGGGAAAAAACGACGAGTCCCTATTAAGCGGGCTCGTGAGATGATACGAGAAGAGGAGACAGCTAAAAGCGTCGACCAAGAACAAGTTATTGAGATAGCTAAAGAGCGTGTTGAGCAAATGGGGATTATTTTTATCGATGAGATCGATAAAATCGCCGGCACTAAAAGTGGCCATGGGGGACCTGATGTCTCTCGTGAAGGGGTACAGCGAGATATCCTTCCGATTGTCGAAGGGAGTAAGATAAACACCAAATGGGGTATTATTGACACAACCCATATTCTGTTCATTGCAGCTGGAGCATTCCATGTCTCTAAACCCTCTGATTTAATTCCTGAGTTACAAGGACGTTTCCCTTTACGAGTCGAATTACAAGAACTCACCGATGCCGATTTTTTACGAATCTTACAAGAACCAGAAAATGCTATTGTCACTCAATATGTGGCATTGATGAACACTGAAGGGGTAGAGCTAATTTTTGAAGAAGAGGCTTTGAAACGGATCAGTGAAATTGCTTATACTGTGAATAACCAAACCGAGAATATTGGAGCGAGAAGGTTGTACACTATTATGGAGCGAGTCATCGAAGAGATCTCATTTACCGCTTCTGATCGTAGTGGTGAAACAATTCGAATCACTAGTGATTACGTCGATGAGAGATTATCTGATGTCTTTGAGAGTGAAGATATGAGCCAATATATCTTGTAGGAGCCAATGAAAGATGAAGTACGTCACCATAGTCGCCCCCGATTTTGATGAAGCTGTTCGTAAAGCCCATAAACAGTATGGGAGTAATGTACGAATACACACCCGTCGAGATATCGATTATAGAGGGGGCCTATTGTGGCTCAAAAAATTAAGTAAAGTTGAACTCTCTTGTTATATCGTTGATCCTGTTGATACGACACCAGTAATCTCTCCTCCTGAAGAAGAACAGGTAGCTGAGGCTGTATTAGAGGTCAAAGAGGAACAACCACAAGAAGATCCTCTCATTACTCATGCAAAACAACTATTACGACGAAACAGTTTTAGTGAAACTTTTATCTCAGATATCATAAAGAGGGTAGAAAAGACCTACCACGAACAAGAGACTACTTTGACAAAAGAGGAATTCGAACTTCTTATTGTCGATACTATAGTTTCATTAGTTTCTATTGATCATCACATCCAACTTCGCCCTCCACGCATTTTTGCACTCATTGGACCAACTGGAATTGGAAAGACTACCACCATTGCTAAAATTGCAGCTTTATACACACTACAACAAGAAGATAGTGAGTATTACCGCTCAGTCCATATGATAACGATTGACTCATTTAGAATAGGGGCGTTTGAACAACTGAACTCTTTTGGCCGTTCACTTAATATTCCCGTTGATCAAGTCTCAAATGAACAAGAGTTCTACGCAGCGTTAGATAAAGCACAACAAGCAGATCTCATCTTAATTGATACCATTGGACGCTCCCCAAAAGATAAAGATGTCGAATTGAAAATGAAGACACTACTCTCAGTTGCCGAAAAACAAGGCAGTTCATTCTTTTTAGCTATCAATGCTTCGATGAAAGAAGAGGATCTTCACTCAACGGTGAATCATTACAAAGGGTATAACATCAGTGGAGTTATTATTACCAAAGTCGATGAAAGTAGTACGGTAGGAAATGTGTTAAGTATCTGTTATGAACAAAACCTTCCACTTCTGTTTTTCACCGATGGGCAGAGAGTACCCAAAGATATCCACAAAGCATCAGCGACCTATATGCTCAGTTTATTGAGAGATTTTTCATTAGATTTTGGGTCACTTTGGGCGAATCAAATCGGCTCAGTACCGAATCTTACCTAATCGCAAGAGATCTTCAATCAAATTACCAATAGCTGGGGAGGCAATATTACTTCCCCAAATAGTTGTACCAGATGGGTGAAGCACTCCTATGTAGATGATATACACAGGGTCCTCAATCGGGACAATCGCTAGAGTGCTTGCGAGAAAATGATCATCATCGTATGAACCGGTCTCTTCGTTAATAAGTTGAGCCGTCCCTGTTTTAGCCCCAATTCTGAGTCCTTCAACAGCAATCTTACTAGCTGTTCCACCACTTTCGGTCGCCTCTTCCATCCCCTTTAAGATAATATGGGCTTCTTGTGGTGTAATAACCCCGCACTTGGAAATCTGAGGTGTAAATACAATTTCCTCACCTGTGCCCCTATTGGTGATACGCTTTACAATAGAGGGACTCATTAACTCTCCTCCAGTTGCAATAGCAGTCGCAGCGGTAGCTAATTGTAACGCTGTCACCCCAATTTCTTGACCAAAGGCAATGGTGGCTGCTGAGCGTGAAGACCACTTTTCAACAGGTTGTAATGAGCCAGCAATGCTGCCACTAAGACCCACATCCCACACGGTAGAAAATCCTAAATCTACTAGGCCCTGACGAAATAAAGAAGGATCGGTTTGATTAGCCCAATGGGCAATAGCACCATTACATGAGTATTTAATCATCGTCTCGGGTGTAATGACTCCATGGGCACTCACACAATTAATGGTTGTTGCTTGACCACTAGGGGAGTAAAAGGTGTAACTTCCATCGCAATAAAACTCTTGATCAACATCTGCTTGTTGGGCATGTAAAATAGAGGCTAGACTAAAGATTTTAAAGACCGACCCTGGTTCATACATGGCACTGACTACACTATGCTGTCTTCGTTGAACATCAAAGTCTTGATACCGATTTGGATCATAAAAAGGAAATACACTTGAGGCGATAATCTCACCAGTTTGTGCCCCCATCACCAAAGCAACAATCGAAGAGGGGGAGTGAAGCTCATCAATTTCAATAACTTGTTGATCAAGGAGATATTGAACTTGGATATCGAGAGTTAATTCAAGATCACTGCCGTAGGTAAGAGTCTCACCAAGAGCTGGATATGGAGATAACAGTGAATCATATGTGAGTTCTAGGCCCTCTAAACCACGGTTCTCACTGTTAGTAAACCCAACAAGTTGTCCTGCGTGGTAGTGTTGAGGGTAGGTCCTTCCGTATCGCTTTTCTAACACGACCCCATCGAGGCGTGCCTCACGAATTAACTGTGCCTCTTTGTTGGTGAGCCTTCGTTTCACTAAGTAGTAAGAAGATCGGTTTTTCATATTCTCTAATAACAACTTCTCATCAATAAAAAGAATATCTGAAAGAGTGGAGGCTACCACCTGAGCGTCTTTCATCAGAGGGATGTGAATAGCACACGAGTAATAGGGGGTCTCAATGGCTAACAAGTGTCCGTTACGGTCAGTAATACTTCCACGAATCACTCGGGAAGCAACAAGAGGGTTTGTGTAAGATGAGTTCTCTTTAGATCCAAAGAAGATCACAAAGGCAATGTGAGAGACAATAATGAGAGTAAAGAGGACAATAAGAAGTATAAGCCAAAAAAGATGACCTTGTTTTTCTCTAGATACCATCAGTTAAATATAGTAATATGAGTCAGCATCATTGTCGATAGCGGGCAGGGGTTATGGAGTACAGAGATAAAAGTAATTATGATGATTTAGGGGGGATGAACTCCTCTCCACGTTACAACTCAAATAAAATCGATAAAAAGAGTCGACGGATTATTGTCTTGTTTGTCACTCTCGGTGTTGTATTGTGTTTGGCTGTTGTTGTATTGTGGTTAGCCTTTTTTGCTCGACCCAAAGCTCCCGCTCCTTCTAAAACTCCCTCAATTGTGGTAGAGCGCCCTCTGCTGAGTGCTGATCAGACCACTGTAGAAGTAGAGACCGAGAGACGTGAAGTGACGACACCTGAACCAGGTGAGAGACAAACACCTCTTATTCGTCAAACAGATGAAGTCTCTTATACTCAACATCAAGTTGGAGAAGGGGAGAGCTTAGAGTCTATTAGCCAAGCGTACGGGATTTCGAAAGAGACAATCTTAAGTATGAACGCTATTAAAAACTTATCAACAATTCGCCCCCCTCTTATTCTCACCATCCCTGATCGTGATGGGCAGTTATATACCGTACAAGAGGGAGACTCTCTTTCGATTATCACCAAACGGTTTAACCCAGATTTAGGGTGGAAGACCCTTCAACAACTCAACGCACTGAAAAGTGAAGTCATTTTCCCTGGTCAAAAACTCTTTATTCCTAGTGCCGTTGTTGGTGATGATGGCTCTCTTGCCTCCTTTGATAGATTTATCCGCCCTGCACAAGGGAGAATTACCGGTTTATATGGCCAACCAACAGTGTATGGTACCAGTGAAACTATTGTCGTTCTTCAAGGAATCTGGATTGAAAATAGTGTAAACACTCCAGTGACTGCCAGTAGTACCGGTGTTGTGGTCGATGTGGGCAATGAAATCGACTCAAGAGGTAAGTTTATCGTCCTTTCACACGATTATGGATATAAAACCACTTACTCACACTTACAAGATATCTTAGTTTCCAGTGGCGATACTGTGAAACAAGGTGAGACTATTGGGACAATGGGTAGTAGTGGTAATATTGGAAAAAATGCCCTCTATTTTACTATTGAACAAGAGGGCGTTGCCTTAAATCCAGCAAACTTCTTTTAAGCTCCATGACAATGTTTATACTTTTTTCCACTTCCACATGGGCACGGATCATTACGTCCAACTTTAGGGGTGGTTCGCCTCACCTGTACTGGGGCTTGAACTGCTTGAGGGGAACCAAATTGTACATCTGAGCCGTGTGTCTCCACTGTGTTTGTTTGACGAGCATGGTGAGTGTGATCTTGTTCTTTTACTTGGACTCGGACCACTAAAGTAGCGATATAGAGTCGAATGCGATCAATCATCGTATCAAAGATGTCAAAACCCTCTAACTTATACTCCAATAAGGGGTTCTTTTGGGCAAATGTTCTTAAATAGACCGCTTCACGTAACGCTTCAAGTTGCTCTAAGTGATCTTGCCACCTCATATCAATTTGTCTGAGGTATTGGAAGCGAACAAACTCATTAAAGGTTTTCTCCCCAGTGAGATTCACTTTATCTAAGACCTCTTGTTCCAATAGCAAGTAGATATACTCTATAAGTTGATCGGGCTTTGAGAGCAACTCTTTTGTTAAAACAAGTTGAGGAGTATAGTGAAATTGCTCTTTTAGTAAAGCGTGTAAGGCGTCAGTCGAACCAACAATATCTGCCTCATTCAAAGAGGCTTGTTCAACAATCATCACAACGGTATCTTTTACAGCCACTAATGCACGCTCAACTAAATTTGTTGCTTGAAGAATATCATCACGCTGTGCATATAAAAAATTACGTTGTTCGTTTAATACATCATCGTACTCTAACAGATGTTTCCGTATCTCAAAGTTCTGCTCTTCGACTCGTTGTTGTGCTTTTTCAATGGCTCGACTTACTAAAGAGTGCTCAATTGGGTCACTTCCCATCCCAATTCGTCCTAACATGGAACGAATTGAATCTTTAGCAAAAAGGCGCATTAACGTATCATCAAGTGAAAGAAAGAAACGACTCACCCCAGGGTCTCCCTGGCGACCTGAACGACCACGAAGCTGGTTATCGATTCTTCGTGATTCGTGTCTCTCAGTACCTAGAATATATAACCCGCCAAGGCTTTTAACCTCTTCATACAACTCTTTCCATGTTGGGTAGAGTTCCTTTTTAGCTTCATTGAATACTTCAAGTGGTGCATCAACGCCAACTTTTGCTCGAATCATTCCATCAAATGACCCACCTAATTTAATATCAGTACCACGACCTGCCATGTTCGTGGCAATCGTTATAGCTCCTTTAGAGCCAGCATTTTCAATAATGAGAGCTTCACGATCGTGTTGTTTCGCATTTAACACTTCGTGTTTAATCCCACGACGTCGTAACAGCGATGAAAGAAGTTCCGATTTTTCAATAGAGACAGTACCAATGAGCATTGGTTGTCCTGTTTTATGAACTCGCTCTACCTCTTGAATAATAGCTTCATACTTATATTGCTCATTTAGGTAGACTAAATCGTGTTCATCAGTTCGGACAATCGGAAGGTGAGTGGGAATAACAACGACATCTAAGTTGTAGATCTTTTGAAATTCAGCAGCTTCGGTATCTGCTGTTCCTGTCATTCCTGAAATTTTATCGTACATTCTAAAGAAGTTCTGATACGTAATAGTTGCCAGTGTCTTATTTTGACGTTCGACCTTAATGAGCTCTTTAGCTTCAATAGCTTGGTGTAGGCCATCACTATAGCGTCTTCCGTGTAACACACGACCGGTAAACTCATCGACAATTTGAACCTTTTTATCGACCACTACATAATCGGTATCACGATGAAACAGAGTATGAGCGCGAACTGCTTGACTCACATAGTGGACAAATTCAAAGTTCTCTCCATCATATAGTGAACCTTTTAATATTCTTTGACGAATGAGTAACTCTTCGATATGTAACAACCCTTCATTAGTAAAGGTGACTTTCTTTTGTTTCTCATCGAGTTGGTAATCACCATCACTTGGTTCTACATACTCATCACTATCTGGATCTTTAGAGCACTCTTTTAGTGAAGAGACAATGGTATTCACTGCTCTCACTTTCATCGTATCATCGGCAGCTTGTCCACTGATAATTAAAGGAGTTCGTGCTTCATCAATTAAAATCGAGTCAATCTCATCAATAATAGAGTAGTGGTGAGCCGGTTGTATCTTCTCTTCCCAATTCCACTTCATGTTATCTCTGAGATAATCAAAGCCAAATTCATTGTTGGTGCCGTAAGTGACATCACAACTGTAGGCAGCTTTACGCTCCTCAGGGGACATATCACTGACAATGACTCCCACACTGACACCTAAGAACTCAAAAATAGGGCCCATCCAAGCAGCATCACGACGAGCAAGATAATCATTTACGGTAATAATGTGGACACCTTTAGCTTCTAAAGAGTTAAGATAGGCTGCAGGGACACAGGTGAGTGTTTTCCCCTCTCCTGTTTTCATCTCTAAGATATCACCTT
>JBBAFS010000049.1:0-12368 GCA_041655255.1 Sphaerochaetaceae bacterium | reverse complement strand
ACCCTTTTGCAACAAGACCCGTGAAAAGTAGCTCTTAATTCTTTTTAAGATAGAGAGTTATAAGCAAGTTTGTAAAACATTTAATTGTACTGTGTTCTAAGAGTGAGTCTCTTGTAACTTTCGGTATAGCGTCGATAAGCTAATGCCTAATTTTTTAGCAATCAATTTTTTTGATTCAGTTGAGTGCCCATGTTCATGTAGGTATTGTTGAATTAAGTTTTTCTCATAAGAGTCTACCGACTCTTTAAACTCGGATGGAGAATGCTCTTTTTTGGCCTCTAAGATGTATGGGGGAAGTTGTTCTAATCGGATTATATCATCGAGACAAAAGTTAAGAGCGTATTCAATAACGTTCTCCATCTCACGAACATTCCCTGGCCACGAGTGTTGCATAAAGAGATCGAGTACACGGTAATCAAATGAGATGTTCTTTTTATCTAAGCGAGAGGTGAGTTTCTTTAGAATATACTCAGCTAGTAAAATAATATCTCCTCCTCGTTCACTTAACGAACTTAGAGTAATGGGAATAACATGGAGACGGTAAAAGAGATCTTTTCTAAAGAGGTTTTGTTCCACCATCTCGCGTAAGTCTTTATTTGTAGCTGCAATTATTCTTACATCAACAGAGATTGGATCATTACTACCAATACGGACTACTTTTCGTTCTTGAAGAACCCGTAGGAGCTTTGCTTGCAGGTGAAGAGGGAATTCTCCAATCTCATCTAAAAAGAGGGTACCACCTTGTGCAGCTTCGAACTTTCCCTCTTTCCCTTGGGTAAGTGCTCCGGTGAATGCTCCTCCGGTGTATCCAAATAACTCAGTTTCGATGAGAGTTTCGGGCATGCTTGCACAGTTAATCGCAATGAATGGAGACTCTTTACGATAACTCTCATTGTGAATCGAATGGGCAAAGAGTTCTTTCCCTGTTCCACTCTCACCAGTAATCAAAATGGTTGAGTTGGTATTAGCAGTAATCTTTGCCACCTTGATGGCTTCTTGAATCGAAGTGCTTTTCCCAATAATGGTTGAAAATTCAATAATGTGGTCCTCTCTATAAATAGAGGCTTTTTGAAAGACTTCATCAATCGTTTCAAATGTGAGAATGCGGTAGGCTCCACCACCGCTAATTAACATCCAGTTTATTTTGTAAATAACACGATACTCTTGTTTTTTCACACTCCATACGCTTGAGACTTCCATATTTTCAGGGATATTAAAATCGATTTTAGGAATAAGGTCTTCAATGTTTCTTCTGAGTAATTGCTCTTCTTGGAAACTAAGATGGAGGTAACGGAGTGCACTTGTATTTACATGAACAATTGATCCGTTGCCATCTAAAATAATAATTCCCTTGTCGATACAGTTAATCACTTCATTTAGATCGACTTGGTTTGCTACTAAGGTATTACGACGAGTAATACTCTCAATTTCAGTACGAATGACCTGTACTAGATATTGAATGAGGGTAACTGCTTCAGCTTCACGCTCTTGTAAGTTACGAGTTTGTTGTTCTGAAAAGGAGGCGACACTAACAACACCGATACACGCCTCATCTAACATAATAGGGTATGAGATATTTTCGATTTCGGTACAATCAGCATAATCCCTACATTTGAGACATGTGGGGTTATGTTTTTTATTACGGTTAAATGAGGGTTCTTTTGAAGTAATTACCTCTCTAAAAAGAGAGTTGTGAGGACTATTGTAATCGACCTTTGAAAGGAAGTTTCCAGTTCCTGCAATTCTTCGTAATGAGGAGTCGACCACTGTCACTTCTACGTCTAATGAGTTTGACATCAGCAGTGCGAGATCTTGTACTCTTTCTTGAACCAACTTGAGATATGATATACTTGAAGCCATGCGAATAGAGTTGCATAGAGGCGCTTAAGAGTCAATAAATAATAAGAAAACTTTCTTATAATTGAGAAAGTAAATTCTCAATATAGGGAAAATAGAGGCCAAAGAGGGGCAAATACCCCTGTTTGACCCCTCTTTTCGAGTTGGCACGTTATGTGCTCATATATATACATCAAACCTAGGAGGGCATTATGTCTGAGAAAGAAAGAATTGATGCATTTGTCAAAAGCTTAGAATTAGAAGCACCTGTATCAGCTGAGGAATTTTATAAGGCAGTGTTATCAGCGTACCAAGATCGAACACGACAAGTCTATTTCATTTGGAAGAAGCTCAAAGAGCTCTATCCCGAAGTAGATGCCGATCGAGTGATTGGAGAAGGGTCTTGGGACTTTGGAGTCTTTCAAGGAGAACAGATTAAAAAGAGATCTGAAGATCAAGAGATTGGACCAGTTGAAGCTCTCCTTGGACAAACCTCAAAAGGTGGTTGGATGGTATTCCAACAAGAGATTACCGAATTAAACGACGAAAAGAGCGTAAAGATTTTCCACCAATGTCCCCACGTTTTGGCACTTGAAGATTTAGGGTTGTCCCCAGCTGAAATCAAAACATTCTGCCGAGATATGTTAGGACGGTGTGACTACGGTATTGTAGCTCCATTCGAAGATGTCGACATCGATTTCCCAACAACAGTGGCCGATGGAGAAGGGCACGGATGTGCTATGACCATCACACGTAAGAAATAACGGAGGAGAATTATGAAACACAGGCAACCGACTTTACTTGAATCACTCATCCCCATGTTTGGTGTCTTTATTCTACTAGGAATAGGGTATGGAGTGTTCGGGTTGTCGACTCATGGACTACTTATTCTTGCAGCGATAGTTGCAGCAGTAGTGGCAAAAAGAGTTGGCTACAACTGGGATGAAATGTTTGAAGGTATTAAAGAGAAAATCTCTTCTTCCCTTCCCTCAATCTTTGTAATGATTGCTGTAGGAGCTGTCATCGGTTCTTGGATTGCTTCGGGAACTATTCCGATGATGATCTACTATGGAATTAAGATCATTAACCCTAAATTCTTGTTAGTGACTGCATTTTTCGTCACTGCATTAGTTTCAACGTTCACAGGTACATCATTCGGTTCTGCAGGAACCATTGGTGTGGCGATTATGGGAATTGCCGGAGCATTAGGTGTCCCTCTTGCAGCAGCAGCGGGAGCTGTTGTCTCAGGCTCAGTCTTTGGAGATAAACTCTCTCCTTTCAGTGATACTACTATCTTAGCTCCAGCAGCAGCAGGTGCTAAGTTATACGAACATATTAAACATATGTTATACACAACTGTTCCAGCCTCAATTTTAGCAATCATTGTGTACCTTATAACCGGCTTTACCACCCCAGTCGATAAGATGGTGAGTCCCGAGAAAGTGAATTTGTTACTCTCTCAATTAGAGACTCTTTATACGTGGAATATCTTACTTTTAATCCCACCTGTAATTATTTTCTACGGAGCTATTCGTAAACGTCCCACAGTCCCTTATATGTTAGCCTCTTCAATTCTGGCTGGAATTTTAGCAATGATCTTCCAAAACTTTAGCATCAGCGGTGTATTTGCAAGTATCATTAACGGCTTTACCGTTTCATTAATTCCAAACCCAGCAATTCCAAGTGGTGAAATTATTGGAGAAATTAGTACCCTCTTAAACCGTGGCGGAATGATGGGGATGATGAGTACCGTACTACTGATTATCTGTGCCCTCTCATTTGCTGGAATCTTAAGTAAATATGGTGCTATGGAAGTCATTCTTGCTTCACTGAAAAAGAAGATTGCAACTGTTGGTCAGTTAGTCTCTTCCACAGTATTAGCAACGATTCTCATGTCCTTAGCTACTGGAAGCTCATACATGGCTATCTTAATTCCTGGAGAGTTGTTCAAAGATCTCTATGCTGAAAAAGGCTTAGCTCCAAAGAACCTCTCAAGAACCTTAGAAGACTCAGGAACATGTGTTGTTCCCATTGTCCCTTGGGCGATTGCAGGAACCTTCATGGCAGGAACATTAGGTGTTCCAACCATCTCATATCTGCCATGGGCTGTCTTATGTTACTCAAGCTTTATCTTTGCCATCATTTTAGGTTTCACCGGTATCGGTATTGCCAAATTAGAAGACGAAGAAATAGCAGCGTAATAATACACATCTCCCTCCGGATATTCGTATCCGGAGGTGCTTTCCCATACGTATATCTCACCTGAAGGAGTCTGCGATGAACACATGCAGTATGCTGGATATCCTACAATCTCAAGTTGCCCCTGCAATTGGGTGTACTGAACCTGTTTCGGTTGCAATCGCTGTTGCAGCAGCTAAAGAACTACTCACTGTCCCTATTAAGAGCGTTCAAGTTCATATGAGCCTTAACATCTTTAAAAATGGGATGAGAGTCGGTATTCCGGGGACTCAAGAGAAAGGAATCATGTTTGCCGTCGCTTTAGCATTAGTACAAGGATCTTCTTCAGATGGGTTAGAGATTTTTAAAGAGGTCGATGAACAGGCAATTCAAGAAGCTCACAAAATCCTTGCTAGTGATGTGATTCGTATCGATGCAATGAAGATGACTAGTGATTTTTACATCTCAGCTACATTAAGAGGTGAACAAGAGATCAGTGAGTGTACGATTATGTCAAATCACACAAATATTGTGAGTTTGAAAAAAAATGGAGAAGAACTGTATAAAGCAAAACCGTGTGATGATACTGTCACTGACACGGAGTGTAGAATTGATCGCCTCGATGATATCTTCTCATTTATCGAACGTGCCAATTACCAAGATCTCTTATTTCTCCTCGATGGAGTGAAGATGAATATGGCGATGGCACAAGAGGGGAAAGAGAATCACTACAGTAGTGCTTTAGGTTCTCGTTTATTCTCTTTAATAGAGAGTGGTCAACTCTCACGCGATGTATCAAATCTAATAAAAGCAGAGACCGCCTCAGCATGCGATGCTCGAATGGGGGGAGCGAGATTGCCGGTAATGAGTAGTTCTGGAAGTGGAAACCAAGGTCTTGCAGCCACAATTCCCCTTGCGGTGTTAGCTGAACACATCGGTAGTTCAACTGAGCAATTGGTCATCTCTTTAGCCTTGAGTCATTTGATTACCCACTACATTAAACAACAAACTGGAAGACTCTCTCCAGTGTGCGGGTGTGCCATAGCAGCAGGTATTGGAGCTGCTGCTGGAATGACGCTCTTACAAGGGGGAGAAAAAGAGCATATCCACCTTGTGATTAATAACATGATCGGCTCGTTAGCCGGCATGGTGTGTGATGGAGCAAAAGGGGGGTGTTCGTATAAGATTTCAACAGCGGTTGGAGAAGCGTATACCCAAGCTCTCGTTGTACTTGATAACACATCCATTGCTAAATTCGATGGTATTATCGGCTCTGATGTAGAACGCACTATTACCAACTTAGCTATTTTAAGTAGACAAGGAATGGGGGAGGTCGACTCTTTATTAGTCGATATACTCTCTGAAGCACAAGCTGAAGGTTTTTAGTGTTGCAACGACGTAATTGGTAGTATACTCGTTCTATGAAAAATATCCGCTTTACCCATGTGAATATTGTTAGTCGTTCTTATAAAGAGCTTGCTGAATTTTACATCAATGTCTTTGGTTGTACTGAAGTACTACCTACCCGTAATCTTCGTGGAGGGTGGGTTGATGATTTAACGAATATAAAGGACGTCCACATCAAAGGGATCCACCTCTTACTTCCAGGAAGTAAAGAGGGAGGTCCTACACTCGAGATCTTTGAGTATAACAAAAACATTGATTCTCTTAGTGCTATTAACAAAGTTGGCTTTGGTCATATCGCCTTTAGTGTCGATGATGTTTCTTTGTGTCTTACCAAGGTGATTGACCACGGTGGGTCAGTTGTAGGGAAGCACGTAGAAGCAGATGTTGAAGGAGTTGGCCTCATCAGTGTGGTTTATGCCAAAGATCCTGAAGGAAACATTATTGAGATTCAGAAGTGGGGCGACTAAGAGTTAAGAATTTAGAGCCATCACTTCGAGTTGTTACATCCCACCCAAGCGGGGTAATGTTAAGATCTTTCACCATCTCATAGATGCCAAGATGTGAGATATCGAGGTGTTTTGGGTTGTGAGCATCACTGTTTACTACAATATCGATTCCCTCTTGGGCAGCGAGTTCCCAAAATTGGTACATCGGATACGGCCATCGTCTACCTTGAGATGTCTTCATCATCGGTTTTCTCATTCCGTTAGCATTTATCTCAAGTGGCATCTTATGCTCTTTAGCACTTTGTATAATAGCGAGCGAACATGCTTTGGTATCCTCATCCCAATTGGGAAACGATGAAGCAAATAAATCGGGGTGAACCATAAATGAGTAAAGACCCGACTCAATTGCTTCAATGTAGCGATCGGTATAAAGAGAGAGGAGTTTTTTATCACGAGGAAGAGAACCGACATAATAGAGCCGTCTCTCATCTTTGCCGATATAATGAATTGCTCCACAAAGATAATCAGCCCAGTGGTTATCTAAAAAGCTCTCTTGATACCATGAAGCAAAATCGATGTGATGATCACACTCAAAGCCACACAGAATTTCGATCTCTTTCTCTGCTTGTTGAATAGAGCGACACTCATCCATATAGCGGTTTAATAAAGAGTAGGGCATTCGAGCTTCCCACCTCCCATCGCTTGTTGGGCAATGTTCACTTATTCCCAAAGCAGTAAAGCCAAGAGCCTTGGCTTGATCGACGTATTCAGAGATATGTCCAACTCCATGCCCACAGTACCAACTGTGGGTATGAAGGTTTATCTTGTCATGTGTGTGTACTTGTTTTTCATTCATGATGATAAGTATCGTAAAAAAGAGACGCTTCGGCTATAGGGATCGTTGTTATGCGTATGAGTGGATACTTGGAAGAAGTACATTTACCCCCACAAACGTAAAGACAACTGAGATAAAGCCAATAATGGAGAACCACGCTGCTGATCTCCCTTTCCAAGAACGCCTGAGGCGAAGATGGAGATAGATGGCGTAGATAATCCATGTAATAAGTGACCATGTCTCTTTTGGATCCCATGCCCAATATCGTGACCACGCTTTTTGAGCCCAAATTGATCCACTAATAATAACAAGTGTGAGCATCAACACACCAAAGACAATGACACGGTAACTGAGGATATCACTCGCTTCACGATCTTTTAAGAGGCGATGATCTTCACTTCGTTTCTCATCAATGAGATACATCACCGATATCGCACACGCTAAAGCAAAGGCTCCGTATGAGAGTATTGCTGTTCCTACGTGGAAAGTGAGCCATCCGCTACGTAAGGCAGGCATAAGGGGGCGTACTGCTTTACTTTGTAGTGATGCATACCCAAATACTAAGAGAGCTAAAGGCATCACAAAGGCCCCTATGACGCTGATGCGATACAAAAGGTATAAGACTAAGTAACTCAGAACAATTCCCCAAGCAAAGCTCAGGGCAAACTCATATTGGTTACTTAGTGGTAGTCGTCCTGCTCCAATGGTCCGTACAACCATCGCAACGGTGTGACTTGCAATTCCTAAAAGAGCACTTAACAAAGCCCCTTTTTCTACTTTTTCAGCTATCTTTGTCACCAGTAGTAGGTGTAGCAGTGTAGAGATGATATAAAAAGCGAATGCAACCATAAATGCACCGTTTTCGATTGTCATGTACATATCCATCGTATTAACTCCTATCAGAAAATCCTTTTTTTACACTATGGAAAAACACCCACTCGTTGCGTCTACTCGATGTAATAATCTTCCCCTCTGAGTAGAGAATAAAGCGGGGATAACAATAAAAACTCACAAACATCCCAAGTAAGATAATAATAAAGGAGGCTAAGATAACTGGGAAAGAGGGATCACTACGAACGAGCAACCCTGTATAGGCAGTTGCATGCGTAAAACTATAGACGATACCGTTATGGGTAATTTCATCTCCAGGTTCAACAATATAGGTGTCTACTGGGTTGTTAAACTCATAAAGAACCACTGCAAAGTGGGGGTTAATCTCTCGGTTACTTAAAGATATTGGTTGTTGACCATGCCCTATGGCAAACTCAGGATAGTAGCCATACAGATAGACCGTGGTGTGAGTATCTTCATGAAAGTAGGTCCCTCCTGCACGTACATCGCCATGGGTGAGAAGTTCTTTACTCTCTTGGTCGGCGACATGAAGATGGCCAGTCCATCCAAAAGAGGCTTGGTAAAACCCTAAATTTTTATATCTAAATGGTTTGTTTACCCACATCTGATCTGAGCGTGTCTCTCCAGTTGCAATATCTGTTGCAGTGACATCACTAATGTATTGCTTAACTGATCCATCATCTTCAAATGTCATATGAAAGTCGTCGACTCGCAGTACAAAACCTTGTTCTTGGAACATCCTACTTTGACCTGGCATTAAATTCACCATGGTCTCAGTTGAGAGACATTGAGTAATTGTTCCACCTAAAAAGAGGACTAAAAGCCCAATATGGGTGAGTGTTGAACCAAAGACTCCCCACCTAAACTTAGAGGCTTTTAAGGTTCCTTGTTCCTCTTCTACTACCTTGTAACGCTTTTTTGAAAGATAGGCGTGAGCTTCTTCACTTGTTATATCTGTTAAAGCGTACTCGCTTGACAGATGGACAGGGAAAAATGAGGATCTTTGTTGTCTCATTTGTCCTTTAATACTTAAGAGCGTACACGTTGTTAAGTTAATCGCAAATAGTATCACCAAGATGATAAATATGGTGGAACTATACGAAGTATCTAAATCCAACGTTAAAATCAGTTTCCCAAGTGTTGGGTACCGATCTAAATACATTTGAGGAGCACCGTGTTGAGGAATAAGTGTCCCAATAACTATGTATAGGGCTATTAGAATAAACAACACAATAGCAACTTTTAAAGAAGCCACAACATGCAATACTTTAGAAAATGGTCGTCTCATATATCTCTCTTTGTACATAAAAGAACCAGAAGTGTCTACCTCTGGTTCTTAGAGTTACTAGGAACACCTTCTTAGAAGCCGTAGCCTTCTGGTAGAGGAGGTGCTTTGGTCACTACGTCCCAGTTAGCTAAGCTATCTGTTGGGCGTAAATCATCTTCATGTAAGAAAATTCGATCATTACCGTGACACGAATCACAGCTCTCGTTTTGGAACGTTGAGCGTTGAATATTGTGTGTTGGAGAGTACTTCCAGTTACTTCGTGAATCGTAGTTAGGAATTAAGTTATCTCCAGCTTCAATAAATGAATCGGCAGTCGTAGGCATGTGCCTAAGGGCAACATACTTGTACGGTCGCTCTGGTGTAGGATCGGGGTTTAAGCCAATTCTAAAGAGCACTCTCATCTCTGAGTGAGAAGAGACACCACTGCGATCTTCATTAAAGGAGACGTGACATTCGAAACAGTTTTGGTTAGCTTGAGCGTGACACACCTGACAAGCGAGCGTATCGCCGTGGATATCGTGCATCTCAATACCACTTGTTCCGTTTTGTACATCTTGGTGACAGTCATAACACGATGGGAGAACAGGTTTATCCCACATTGAGGCGTACTCTTCTCCGGTACCGTGGAAGTTGCTCACATCGTGACAGTCGACACACGTCATTCCCATCTCGTAGTGGTGGTCGACTGCAAAACCAACAGTTCCCATGAACTCACCAGCATTACGTGCTCCGTGACAACCAAAACAGGTTTGGTCCATAGGAGGGGTGCTGAAAAATGAGTGTTGATCGATAAGTCCACCAGCATATCCAGTGGGGCGACTGACGTGACACTCACCACAAGTGGCGTGACAAGTCATACAGTTTAAGTTGTAGATTTCACCAAGACCTTCATGTGGGTTTGTCACAGCAAAAGGATCTCCGCTGAAATCAATTAACGCATTCTCAAAACCACGAGTTGTTGCGTGAAGAGAGTGGCTATAGGTATCGGCTGCTTCTTGGTGACATTGTGCACATACTCCACCACCTGAAGAGGGGCTGGTATTCACATCCAAGTGGACAAGTTCAAAGTTCCCTTCATAGCCATTTCCACCATGACAGGCAACACATCCAAGTTGTCCATGAGCAGTTTCTAAAAAGTCGACAGATACGTAGAATTTTTCAAGCGCCGAAAACTCCGGCGCAGCAGGGCCTCATCCTCCGGTCTCTGCTGCGGCAGAGACGGGCCTCGCTAACGTTACAATTGGACTTTTTTGTGTGTGACATGCAATACATGTTCCACTCGCTTGCGGTTGGACATCGACAGGGTCGGTAAATCTCGCTGTGATTACCGTCTCTTCCTTTCGACACCCTACTGCAACAAACAACAGTAAAACAGTTAAGATTGTGAGAGCCCGTACACCGACAGACACCTTTTTCTCTTTACCCATACTACCCTCCGATAAACTGATATACCAATATCATTATAACCTTATCGATAAAAAAATAACAACTGAAAAGTTATGGAATTTAGCGTTATTTAGGCACTTTCTTCACTTTTCTCCTCTCTTCTACGCGTAAAAGGTACCCCTCTTTTTCCATATAATTAAGAAGAGGGAGAAGATATTTGCGACTGAGGGGGAGATCCTCTTTTGCTTCAGCGATGCTAAAGGTAGAATCGATCGCACGGTGTGAGAGTAGTCGCTTACACATGGTGGTGATGTGAGAGTGAGAGTACAGGCGAATACCTTCAACAATGACAACAGCTTGCTTTTTTAGGAGTTCTGAAACAAGGCCTTTTTCCTCTTTAGTTAAGAACTTTGTCTCATACCCTCGATCTTTTTTCTGATCGATTGTCTCTAATAAAGAGAGAGCTTTATCACTGAGAACTGGATCTTGTGTAGAAAGGGAGAGAAGATTGTTATGAAGCACAACCTTTTTCTCACTGATTAACAAATCTATGATACTACCGATTAATTGAGAAGGGTAAGATGAAGAGTTTTTTACACTCTCTAATGAGAGCGAACTACTACTGAGGTTCTCAAGAATCTGTTTTTGAAGGTCTGTATATAACACCTCTTCAATCGTGTAATTACCTAAAAGGCGAAATGATCTTTGAGCTAGTTGGAAAGACGTTTGTGTATTGTGATCTAACTGGGCATACCCGTTTATCAGTAGTGAGATATGATCAAAAGAACTACAATCTTCACTGTGATGAAGAAGTGAAGCTTCTTCTCTTTTTATAGGTGTGTGCAACACTATACGAGCGAAAGCGATGATATGACTTGAGCCAGGTTGTATGAAAAGGAGGGGGTCGTTAAAGAGAAATGGATGATCCTCTTTTAAAAGAGCGATACCTATGAGCTCTTTGTGCTCTTTAATCCACGTAAGGTGTTTTACCGTGGCAAAAGAGTGCCACGTTCCTGAAGCCACTTCGACTTTAGAGTGGTTTTTTAACCTCAGTGGTTCATCTTCATATGGGGAGGTAATACGTAATACAATCTCTTTACTCACTTTGTGTGCGTGATCTAAAGAGACAAGACAATCACCTTTGACTAACTTTTCGTGACTTATTCCTTGAAGAGCGATCGCAACTCGTTGCCCCCCTAAGGCGGTGGTTGTACTTTTGCCAAAACTTTGTAATGAGCGTATTTTCACTGCTGTGAAAGATGGGAGAACTATAAGGTGTTGAGCAACACTAAATGATCCTCCTTGTAACGATCCAGTGACAACTGTTCCAGTACCACTAGCACTAAAGACTCGATCGACAAACAATCGAGGGGAACTCTTTGTACGTGTAATAAGAGAGAGATCCTCCTCCAGGCGTTGTTTCAGTTCATCAATTCCCTGTTGCTTTAGAGCACTAGTTTCAACAATGAGAGCAGAAGAGTTAAAAATACGAGCGTAAGAACTCTGAATCTGAGAGTGAAGCTGTTTCAATCTTTCATCATCAACAAGATCACTTTTAGTAATCACTACGATGATCGAAGAAATTGCCATCCCTTTTAATACAAGAGCATGATCTTCAGTTTGTTCCATCCACCCATCATCGGCAGCAACTAACAACAAAGCACTATCTAACGACCAAGTTCCACTGACCATGTTTCTCATAAACCGTTCATGACCTGGAACATCGATAATACCTACCACCTCATTGTGTGAGGTGATAAAGTGGGCAAATCCTAATTCGATCGTTAAAAGGCGTTTTTTCTCTTCGGGAAGACGATCGGGATCGACTCCTGTAAGGGCTTTTACGAGAGTCGATTTTCCATGATCAACGTGGCCGGCAGTTCCTACGATGTACATCAGAACTTCTCCACTAACTCGTTAAGTGCCACCTTTAACTCTGAAACATCTTCATCAAACAAAGTCCCTAGGTGAAATAAGACTTTATTATCTTCAATAATGCCAATGATAGGAGTATCTCGATCTCTCATATACCTCAGTGCTTTAGAACTCTGTTTACCTACATCAAATTGGAGAGCAACTCCATCAAAGTATTCATCAGGGCTACTACCTCCACCGTAGGTCATAGGAGCTTTTATTATCT
>JBBAFS010000048.1:0-12718 GCA_041655255.1 Sphaerochaetaceae bacterium | reverse complement strand
TATTAGTAACCATTTTAACAAGTATCTTTTTTACTGTGAGAGCGAACACAAAACTCAATCGCCAAAATAGTCGTTACAAAGCACTTAGTGCAATTTCTAACGAATATTTGTTTGAATATATTCCTCAAAAAAAGAAGATTATTAGTTCTGAATTACTTCATGTACTCATCGATGATGAGAATCATCAACAAGTGATTCCAAACCTGTTAGATCTTCTTGAGCACTACGATCCCATTCATCCCCCATTTCTCCATATAGAGAGTGAGGCCGAAGATAAGATATTTCGTGTTGTGCTGTTGAACATCATTGATAATAAGGGGAGAACCCAAGGGGCAATGGGGAAGTTAGTCGATGTGAGTAAAGAGTCTCGAGAGAAAGCACAACTACTTGATCAGTTACAATACGATGGGTTGACCTCAATTTATAATGCTCAAACAACTAAAGAGTTAATCTCTCAACGCCTTAGTGAACATACATCATCGACTTCCGATGCACTGTTTGTTATCGATACGAATAAGTTTAAAGAGACAAATGATACCTATGGCCACCTTGCAGGTGATAAAGTTCTTCAATACATTGCTCAAGGTCTTCAACGAACATTCAGAAGTGATGATATTGTTGGACGAATTGGTGGTGATGAATTTTGTGTCTATATGCAAAACTACCCTTTAGGTGATTACCTGTTGGAGAAAATTGAGTATTTAAGTGAGTATCTTAGTAGACCTTATAATGATATTCCTATCTCGGTGAGTATCGGTGTGACAAACACGCTTCAAGGTGATACGTATGAGACTCTGTTTCAACGTGCTGATGATGCGCTGTATGAAGCAAAGCATGCCAATAAGCCGTATGCTATCCATTTACAAACCACGTTATAGTATAGCGTACCTCACTTCCTTACTTGTGTTATAATAAAGTATGAATATACGAGTAATGAGAGAAGACATTACCCGCCTCAACGTTGAAGCTATTGTGAATGCAGCGAACACCACCCTCTTAGGTGGAGGTGGAGTCGATGGTGCTATTCATAAAGCAGCTGGACCAAAGCTTTTAGCTGAGTGTAAAACTCTTGGAGGATGTCTCACTGGTAGTGCTAAAATTACCAAAGGCTACAACCTAAAAGCAAAGTATGTGATTCATACGGTCGGTCCTGTGTACCAGGGTGGAGATCAGCAAGAAGAGGAGCTTCTAAGATCTTGTTACACAAGTTCACTTCAATTAGCAGTAGATTACAAGATTAAATCCATCGCCTTCCCTGCTATTAGTACAGGTGTGTACAACTATCCAAAAAAAGAGGCAACTGCAGTTGCTGTCTCTGCTGTTACCTCCTTTTTGCGTTCAGTCCCACATGAGATTAAGGATCTAATTTTCGTCTGTTTTGATCAAGAATGTTTTGATCTGTACAAACACGAATTAGCCTCAGCATGTGACGGGTGTTAATACTCTTCTCGGACCCCAAATTCGGCATCCTCGACCCAACGCTCCGGGCGTTCAACCATCACGATAATATCGTCGATGAGTTCGTAGTGTCGTCTCTCCTCTTCAATAATCTTTGTAATGATTCTCTTTTGGGCAGTATCTTCTGTTGCTTCTAATTGTTCGTTGTAGTAGTCGATACTTCTTTGTTCGATGTCGAGAGCTTTTTGGTACAACTCAATTTCACTGGTGTGTTGTAAAATTTCATCTTTAGAGAATTGCTTAAATATTTGTGCAGCCCTAACCGAAGCATCAGCACTGCTTGGGGGAACACTCCGATTCTCTTTCATTGCCTCAAAGGTCTCTTTATGTCGATCTTCATCTTCGGCTAACATAGTAAAAATAGCTTTGAATCCATCTACTTGTGACCGAGATGCTAACTCTCTGTAAAAAGTAGCCCCTTCCACTTCCATTTTGATTGCAATATCAAAAATATCCATGAGAACCTCCTATCGATGTGTGTGTATAGTACCAAGCTCTGAGTACATCTGCAACTTAAGAATTTCTTCTTAAGCTATTGTTCTGCTTAACTCCTCTTTAATAGAACAATAGGCTTAAAATCTAGTAAATAAGCTTTAGAACGAAGATATATTCGCAAAGGTAGTTGCCTTTTTTTCATATATTGTGCATATTTAATATATCAATGTAATCGTTTACAAAGGAGGGGTCACATGAATAATGAGACTACCAATCGGAAGATGCTTTTCATCCAGTCACAGACCGGGTCGCTTTTTAGTGAAAAAGACTTTAAGGCCCTTTCTCAACACATTGAGATGCACAAGTATCTTATCAACAAGAACATTCCTTGGACTGTAACGTTTGAGGAAGCTGCTTTTTCTTGGGGAGAAAACGTATTTTTCCCAATCATGGAAACGTTAAGGAGATGGGAAGTGAAACACGCATTTAAACATATTCCTTTAAATGAACTCTTTTTCCAAGTCTCCGATCACTGGTATTTCTTGCAAGAGAGTAATCCTAACGTACCAGCACAATATGCAGCAATAGATTATGCTGCCCGTTACGGTAAAGGCTTAGGTAAATACCTTTCACATCTTATGATTCCCAATAAAGCAGCATAGATCTATATTCTACTTCATCCCCCTAGTGATTACTTCACAAAGGGGGAACAGTAGAGGATCTATTACTACCACCTTGTTCATTCAACATACCCATTCACATATCCTTACAAACCAATAACATACAAACAACAACCTACAAATGACCGAATAGGTAGAATAAGAACTTGAAATGAAGGCCTTTCTCTGTTTAGTGTACGAAACCACTTAATGGGAATCTGAAAAATAGAAAGGTTTAATGGAGATATAGTTCTGGCTTGGTATCTTGATAATCAAAGAAGTAATGTATCATGAACAGTTTTTCCACCTCCGATATATTCACCATTGCCCTAGGTTTGAATGAGCCTTTCGTTAAGAAACCCCTTTTATATCATTCGTTGTTGCTAATTTGGGGAGCTACTTATATTGGATATTTATTTATACTACTACTAACTACAGCACTGGGCACTACAATAGAGGTCCTATCCCATAATTGAATGTGATAGTAGTTGTCACCACCGATTATTACCAAAGTTTATAATAGGCACCATATCCGCCGGGCTTAACATCAGGGTGTTCATACACTAAAACAGTCACATTATTCTTACCAGCGTTTTTCTTGAGGATTTGGTTAACCTTTCCAGCTAGATGTACCTCCTCTGTACTTACAGTTTCAAGGCCTTGATATTTGCCCTTATTGTCAGCTACGAATTTGGATACACTTATTTTATTCCTATTAAAAAAGGTAATAGCGTTGCTCTCCATATATTCATTTGTGAAACCCCATTCCAGGCCGTTATATATCCATTCTGTATCAATCATAATGACCCCTTCATATAGAAGAACAAACCTGTTTGGCACTGGCTCAGGATCAAAGTAGAAAGAGAGAGTTGTGTTATTTGCTAAGGTAGATATATCCCATCTATGGGCAGTTATTTGATTAGTTTTTAGATTGTAGGACGTACCTAAGTCATTACTCTTTCTTTCATCAAATTTCACGCTACTTGTCGAAGCATACCTAGCTGTAATAGTAAACTCCTTTTTTGCGGTAGGTAAGGTAATCGTTTGATTGGTGGAAGTAGAAACATTAAGTCCTCCAACCCCCCCCATTCACTCACCTCCCAGGTGAGGAAGACTGATCCACTTAGTCCTTGGCTTAGTTCTACTTGGCTTCCTCCTAAGTACTTCCTTTGACCAGTTTTTCCATCAAACTTGATCGCTGTCGAAGATGTCATAAAATCACCTTTGTGATCTCTCGATTTAGGAATAAGCACAACAAGATTTGGTGAAACCGAAATCAATTGATTACCTCTTCTTTGCCCAAACGTTGGCTTCCCTTCCTTGTCCCTTCCTTGTCAATTTTGACGATGTATGTCGCATCACCTGCATCGTTGCC
This sequence comes from Sphaerochaetaceae bacterium, assembly GCA_041655255.1. GTDB lineage: Bacteria > Spirochaetota > Spirochaetia > Sphaerochaetales > Sphaerochaetaceae > JBBAFS01. The sequence goes on along the minus strand of JBBAFS010000048.1, from coordinate 8,791 downwards.
GCTCAGTTTGAGTTCATATTCCCACGAACCATTACTCTCTTTAGGAATACCATTGATATTAAGAATTATACCGAATTCATCTCCAATCGAGATGCCACTAATTTTGCCATCACCGTCATCATAATTAATTTTAGTTTCTTCTTTATTACCAGAGAAATCAAGTTCTATCGTATCTTCTTTACCCAGTGGGCCATCAGCCTTAAAAGCAAATCTTGCTATTACATCAATATCCTCATGAAGCGTTATAAGCTTCGTTTGCTCGTTTGTTTTATCAAGGCCATTGATTCTCTTGGCCTCTTCTATCCAGTGGTGAAACTCATACTTGTCATCATCACTATCTTGAGCCAATAAGGAGACTCTACTTCCCTTTAAATAAACTTTATTAGTTTTCTTATCAATGTCATCAGCATCGACCTCAAATATGCCTTTGCCAAAACGATCAGCAGTTAGAGTAACTTTTACTGGACTTACATCGATATTCTCATCGTCTACTTTCTGTCCAAATGTTGTCTTACCATCTGCTTCAACTTTAATTACGTACGTTGCATCTCCTGCATCATCATCTTTAAGTGTAAGCTCATATTCCCACGAACCTTTATCTTCCTTAGGTTCGGTGCCATCTTTGATTTTAAGGTCTATATCTAAACCATCTCCAATCGAGATGCCAGTCAAATTGTCATCATCAGTTTCAGCTTTTTCTTTAATGCTGTTATCGAGATTAAGAGTATCTTCGGTGTATGCTCCCAGAGGCCCATTAGCTTCTTTGTAGAACAGTGTGGTCAATATGGTTGTAGCATCGATTGTTAAAGTAGTAAGCAGGCTCTTGTCATCGCTGTGCTGCTTGGTGCTTCCTTCTTTATTAACATACGCAGTGAACATCTGTTCAGCATCTGGAGCAATTGATACGCTACCTTACTTCCCATCAAGTAGGATTTAGTCGATTTGCTGTTCACATGCAAATCGCCTACGGCAAGATCTCCCAGTCCCATTGGCTTTTCGGCTGTAAGCATTACCTTTTCTGTTGTTACAGGAACCATTTCAGTTACTGTTTTACCATCTTCCTCATAGGTGAATCGTTGTTCGATTATGGTGCCTCCTTCATAATCAACATGCATGACATAACGAGTTTCATCGTTATCTACGAATTTTAATACGTAATTGCCTTTATCTGGATCGTGATAAGGATCACGCTCATCGTAGATTAGGTTAGCTGGTTCAGGGCTGTTGTCTTTAACTACGACTTTCTTATCTTTTACTTCTATGCTAACTGGATTACCACTTGAGTCTGTGGCAATGATTGTATCTCCCTCTTTGATAAATCCCGCTTCTAACCATGGGATCATGTCTGAACAGCTCACGATTGCAAAAGTGAGCATGAGAATAATGCTTAAAAATGTTCCTAATCGTCTCATCATTTACCTAACCAGAAGATGCATATTCGCCACAGCACTCAACGCTACGAACTATCTTACTGTAGTTCTATTATCGTCATTTATCACCTTATTTATAATTTTTCTACTTATTCACATTAGAATCGGGCAATATACCGCAAAAATATCTTTGTGATTCATAGCTTTAGTTTTGTAGTATTCATCTTATAATTATGTTTGAACCCTATCTCATAACGTATATTTTTCGGAGTTTTGCTAAGAAAGTTATGGTTCTTTGAGGTACTAAAGCGATGGTAGTTCGCCCTCCTACTTTACAGAGAACATCGTTTATATTGCACACCAATAGACAAACACCTCTTTTGAAATCTTACAACAATCGATTATTCTTCAAGGGTCTTTTACCACATACATGAAAGGGGAAAACTCTTAAACTCACAAATGACCTAATTGGGAGCATAAGATCGTGAAATGAATATGACAATTTCTACAATAGAAAGGAGTTATGTGGTAATAGCTGTTTTATCAAATGGATTTTAGATTATGAGGTAAACGGTGAGATAATGTAAATCTTAAAAGAGGCTTTACGTGCTTATAAAACCAAACGCCCTAAAATGTTACTCATCTTTGTATAGTAACCATAAATTCACCTTCTCTATTAAAAGGTGGTGAATCCCCGTGGGTGATACGTTTGGAGAGAGGTAATGACAAGGACCATTGAAAATAAAAAACCAGTCTGGAAGTTGGCAATAAAAAGGTTAAGTTCTCCTATCTTACTAGCCCAGACTTTCTTATGCCAAAACTTGTTTATAATACCTGAACTGTTACTGTATTATTTTATATTTCCATCCCGTTGTTGGGCTTCCTACAGGGCTTTCCAATACCCAAACTGTCACATAAGGATAACTTGCCTCTATTGATATTGAGTGAGAATTATTTTCAATCCCAGAAGGAACTCTCTTAAAATCTTTGAGATACGTTTTATTATTGAATGAATAGAACGATTCTTCAGTTCCAACCCAACCAGTATTTAACACTCGCCTGTTTTTATAGAACACAACAAAATGGTTACCTACTGCCTCTGGATCGTATTGGAATGCAAGGTTTTTTCCCGTTTGAACACTCCAGTGGTGTACCGTCACCTGATGGGAATTTGAATTTGCCATGGTCGTTCCAATAGCAATCTCTTCAAAAGGATACAAGCGAGTGATCGAATAAGTCGAATTAGAAAATTCAGGGCCAAACCACCCAATTACATTAGTATCTCCGATTACTGCTAACGTCACATCCCTGAATCTCACTGCGGAGTTTCCATTATCGACATTCTCTATTGTCTCTTTAAGCAAGGATTCAGTATTGTCCTTCTCTATCTCCCAGTTAAGGAAGGTCACTTGATTGTCTTTAGTGTTGTACCCAAGAAGAACTTGCGAGTTACTAAGATATTTCGTCTCAGAGTCAAAGGCAAAAGGCGAGGAATCAATTTGAACTTTCCCCGTAGTGCTAGTTTTACCTGAAACACCTGCCATGCCACCATCTACTTCTCCCACTTCCTTTGCATTAGCTCGGAGAGTTACTATTTTTGCCTTAACAGCAATTATATCATCTTCCCCTACTACTTTCTGTCCAAATGTCTTATTACCATTTTCATCGACGATGACTACATAAGTTGCTTTACCAGCATCAGGAACATCAAGTGTAAATGAATACTCCCATGAGTCGTCAGGATTTTTATTTGGTGGAGTATTGTCCTTATTTTTTAGCTTTATCTTGTTTTCATCATTTTCACCAATTGAGATACCCTTTATCTTACCATCCTCATCATAATTAATTATCGTCTGTTCTTTAGTGCCACCACTGTTTGAAAAATCAAGTTCTATAGTGTCTTCAATCCCTAATGGACCAGCTTCTTTAAAAGCAAATCTTGCTATTACTTTTACATCATCATCTAGTGTTATAAGCTTCAAGGGTTCTGTTGACTTATCAAGTCCTTCGACTTTATCTTCCTCTTCTATCCAGTGGTGAAACGCATACTCACCATCATCACTATCTTGCGCTGATAATGAGACTTTACTTCCCTTTAAATATGAGAATTTAGATTCGTTTTGAATAGTATTACCATTCACTCTCAGCATGCCGTTACCAAAAGGCTCAACTGTGAGCTCTATCCTTTTTATTGTTATGGGAACCATTTCTGTAATAGTTTTGCCGTCTTTTTCATAGGTAAGGCGTTGTTCAATTGTGGCCTTTCCATCACTATCGACATGCATGACATAGAGAGCATCGTCATTGTTTTCGAATTTAAGAACATAGTTACCTTGGTCAGGATTGTGGTCTAGATCTTGTTCATCGTAGGTAAGTTTAGTAGGAGTTGGACTTTCTGGAATCGTTATACCATCATCTACAACAGTAAGAGTTATGTTGTTACCACTGGAGTCTGTGGCAATGACCGTATCTCCCTTTTTGATAAACCCGGCTTCTAACCATGGGATCATGTCTGAACAGCTAGCGATTGTAAAAGTGAGTATGACAATAATATTTAAGAGTGCTCCTACCCTTCTCATTACCCACCTGACTAGAAAATGTATGTTCACTACAGTTTTCTACGCATGTACAATCTTACTGTAATTCTATTATCGTAATTTGTCATCTGATTTATAATTTTTCTACTTCTATTTTTGGTTTATTACCATCGGGCTAAAACAGCAATGTCGAAAAATTAATCTGTTGGTGAAAAAAGTGTTACTAATCCAATGTCTCCCATTACCCCAGAGAGTGTAAGATGAACTACTTTCACACTCTTTGCTTTTGAGATCTGTATGTGCTCTCTTTGTGATATTGTCACTAGCTATTACATTTAAAATGAGTAAAAGTAGTTTCATGAATTCTAAACGATATGGCCTTTATACATCTTTAGCACTGATTACCCTACTTTATTTTGCACTGGGGTTTATCTCAATCTACTTTGCACTTTTGGCTGTTGTATGTATGACTCTCCCTTTTTTGCTAGCACAAAGAGCAAAGAAGCGAATATGGTGTCACTCTTATTGTCCTCGTGCCTCCCTATTTTCACACATGAATAAAGATCAAAAGTCGTGGAAACGTGTTCCTCTCACCTTTACCAATGGGAAATTTAGAACATATGTACTGTGGTACTTTGGACTAAATCTTCTTTTTATGACGGGTTCGACCATTCAAATAGCTTTAGGAAATATGGCTCCTATGCCCTACATCAGATTATTCATCCTTATTCCATTTGTGCCACTTCCTCAGCTTATACACCTTAGTGCCCCACTATGGTTAACTCATCTCTCGTATCGATTATATTCAATGATGCTGAGTTCTACTTTGTTAGGGATTGTCCTCGCCTATCTGTATCGCCCTCGCTCATGGTGTAGTATTTGCCCAGTAGGAACATTAACTCAAAACATGGTTCGTCAAAAAAAGGTAATCTCTCACACATAACAATACCTTTCTCTTTATGGTGCCTTTAAAGATATACCTCTTATACAATAACTCACTTTACTCATGACTAGACGGTATCAAAAGTAATATGACCGAATGAGATGCCTACTTTTAACCGAATGAAGTAGTTACTTTTGACCGAATGGGATGCCTACTTTTAACCGAATGAGATACTCACACATATTTTCCTTCTCTTCAAACTCCCTTTTTAAATGCAAAATCCCCCATGTAATGGGGGTGTCACCTCAATGGGTGAGATAATTCATTCTCCCTTCCCTTAAAACTACCCTTAAACATGATATGAAAGTCTGCCTTTAAACACTACCCTACATAACGGAGAGTAGATATGGAGTATTCTAAAATTAAAGATGTGGTCATTGTTGCGATAGCTATCGTATTAGCTATCGCCTCTTTATCACTTATTGGGTCGTTACATATCGACAGTTCAACTGATGCATTTATGCCAAGTCAGCATGAGACTGTTAAGATTAATGAACGAATCGAAGAACAATTTGGATCAATTGATGCCATCATGGTGGCTATCACAACAGCGAATGATTCAATATTAGAACCTGATGCATTACAAGTAATAGATCAGCTCACAGATGACATTGAAAAACTACCTACAGTAAAACAAGCTCTGAGTTTAACGAACACTGATCATATGCAAGAAGGTCTTGATGGCTTTGAGGCAGTTCCCTTATTTAGTGGAACAAGTGATTTAGAGATTGCTTCGCTACGCGAACGCCTTCACTCCTGGAAAGAGGTGTATGAGGGAAACTTAATTAGTAGCGATGAGAAGATGGCAACTATTGTCATTCAAAGCGAAGCAGGATCGACTCAACACCAAACAGACGAGTTATTAGATAACGTCGTCTCTTTGGTCAATGAGATACAAAACGGGGATCTGACTTACTCGTTTATTGGTCTTCCTCTTATTAAGCAACAGATTAATAGATCTTTGTTAAGTGACGTAGCTTCATTAGCTCCTATAGTAGGCCTTCTTATTATCTTAGTGCTCTTATTCTCATTTAGAAAACTCAGCGGTGTGATTCTGCCTCTTGTTGGCTTAGTCATTTCAGCTGCTATCTCATTGGGAATCATGGCCATATTCAACATTACAGTGACGATGGCAACGATGTTAGTTCCCGTATTGTTACTTATTGTTGGTAGTGCGTATGCCATTCATATTATGAGTCACTTCTATGAAGAGATTGTCTTATTTCATGGTGTTATTAACGTACAGCAAACTCACCAAACAATTTCGATGGTTGTGAAGCGTAATAGAATTCCTATCATTATGGCAGGAGCTACTACTGCTGCAGGATTTATTGCCCAATTTACTAGCCCCTTGGGGCCATTTAGAACCTTTGGATTGTTAAGTGCTATTGGAGTTGTTCTTTCTCAAATCAGTTCGTTGTACCTCTTACCTGCTTTATTAAGGCTCACGTACAGTAAGCCTGTAGATGTAGGGAAATTCAGAGCAAAAGAGAAAAAAGATAGGCCTTTACGATCACAAAAGATGTTCTCTTTATTTGAGAAGTGGGCCCTTAAGAGAAAAGCTACCTTGTTAGTTATCTCAGTTATGTTATGTGCATTAACACTCTTTTTAGTCCCTTCAATTAAAGTCGGAACGAACATGTTAAAATTCTTCCACCCTTCGACAAAACTTGTGCAAGATACCAATCTATATAACAAACACATGTCGGGTAGTGGAATGCTCACTATCTTAATCGATTCACATACCGATGGAGATATCTTAGAGCCACAATTTTTGGCAACACTTGAGAAGTTTGCCCATGATATAGAGAGCCTAGACGGAGTTGGTAAGGTTCAATCAATTACCCCTTATTTAAAGAGAATGAACCTGTTAATGAACCAAGACAAAGAGCCTTACAAAGAAGTGGTAAGTGGACAAGCCGACTTTGATTTTTTTGGTGGGGATTTTGGTTTCTTTGGTGATGAACCACTGTTTGAAGAAATCTATGAAGAGCCTGCCACTTGGGATCCTCAAACCTATTTTGAGATTCCCACTGAAGCAGCTAAGTATGGTCTACAAACCAATCAAGATCTAAAGAATTTGTTATCACAATACTTGTTGTTGTATTCGGGTAATTTAGGTCTTTTAATCAATGATGATTTAGAACCTAGTTCAACACTAATCACCATCCAGATGAAAAACACCGACAACGGGTTTGTCCGTCATATTCGTAACCAGATACAAGAATATTGGGATGATTCTCTTCCTTCTGGGTGGGATTATGCTGTTGGTGGTGGAGAGGCAGTTGCTTTAGCACTCACCGATTTAGTTACAACAAGTCAAATCTACTCGTTAGGTGGAGCACTACTTATTGTATGGGTGTTAGTGAGTTTTATCTTCCGCTCCCCTATTGCCGGGTTATTTGGTTTAATTCCTGTTTTATTCGCACTTATGGGAATCTTTATTTTCATGGTCCTCTTTACGATTCAACTCGATGTGATTACAAGCTTACTAGCAGCCTTAGCTATCGGAATTGGAGTTGATTATGCAATCCACTTTATAAGTGCGTGTCAACGCCTTGGGGGCAAGTCGTGTGAGGACGGTGGCTTAAGTGTCATCATGAGAACCACTGGACGAGCAATTATTATTAATGCTGCAAGTGTAACGATTGGTTTTGCTGGTCTTATCTTCAGCCGATTCATCCCCATTAGACAAATGGGAATACTCTTTTGTGTTTCCATGATATTTAGTGCTTTTTCGAGTCTTACGGTACTACCGATGGCTCTTATTTCCTTAAAACCGAAGTTTCTATTTCCTCAAGAGACTACTGATAATACAAAAGAACAAAGGAGGGTTTCTCCATGAAACGGATAAAACAACTTACTTTAATCATCCTCATGCTCATCATAGGGGCAACACTGTTTGCCCAACTCACAGCAAATGAGATTATGCAAAAAGTAATGGATGAACAATCATCTGATAGCGCTGCATTAGATATTCGCCTCTCACTTATTGAGGCAAATGGTGAAGTGCGTGAAAGACGTATTCAAACATTAGCCTTAACTGATAATGGTCTAACAAGCACCATAACGGTCTTTCTCTCCCCTGCTAGTGTAAAGAACACCCGTTTTCTCACTCGAGAGCGATCAGATGGTGGAGATGACCAATGGATTTTTTTACCTGCATTAGGAAGAGTAAAAAGAATTAGTGCTACCGAAGGTGGAGGCTCTTTCATGGGAAGTGATTTCACCTATGCAGATATGGCTTCAACGACCTACGATACAACAGAAGCTGATCATACCCTTCTTGGTGAAGAGAGGGTGAATAATCGTGATGCTTATAAAATCTCCTCTGTTCCTCATAAAACAACGAGTTATCTAAAAACAGTCATTTGGGTCGACAAAGAGAGATTCCTCCCTTTGAGAGTTGAGTTTTATGAGAAAGACCCAAATAAAGCTACTAAAGTGTTAACCACTGAAGAGATGAGTTACGAAAGTGGAAGATGGATTACTAAAACAGTTTTGATGACCACTTTAGCAACAAATCACTCTACCAAAGTAGAGATTCTCCAATCAAAATATGACATTCCAATGAATAGTGGTTACTTCACTACTTCGTTCTTAGAAACTGGGAGAGTGCTATGAGAAAGATAACAACGATTTTTCTTTTGCTTTTGATTATAGTGCTTCCTCTATCTGCTTTTGATGGCTTTAGTGACATCTTTGGTTTTGATGAAGAGCTGGAGAGTTCAACTACTACAAGTTTTACTCAAGAATCAAAAGGAATTGACCTCTCTGGTACTGTCTCTTTCTTCATTGAAGGAAACAAACTAGGTACAGACTTTCAAACAGCAGTTCAAGGGGGACTTACCCTAGATCTCGCTTGGAGAGGCTCTATTGTTGATGCAAAAGCTTCATTAGAACTTCTTCCCACAATAGATAACGAAATGGAGTGGATCGAT
>JBBAFS010000047.1:0-12787 GCA_041655255.1 Sphaerochaetaceae bacterium | reverse complement strand
TTTAGCAATCTCTATGTCTATATTGTGTTGAGCCATCACCACATGGTTGTTTAGATCCACTAATGGAAATGGTTCAACAAAGAGAGTGGCGCCACTTCCGCTTGTTGAGTGGACAATAGCTTCATGTTGACTTTTAAGATCACTGCGGATAGGAAGAACTACTCGCCCATCTTTAAAAGCTGGTTGATTAAGTGTTGATTCATCTCCATATTGTTGTAAAAAAGAGCGGGTGTAGCGACTACGCTCCTCTCTTTTTCGCTCTACCTCTTTCACTAATCGGGCAATACGTGGGTGGCTCTTTTTCACCACTCCAGGCTCTTCTAAAGCCCCTTGCACTTCGTTAAGAAGATAAGAAAGTTTCTCATCGATGGGCTGAAATAATGAAGCCGTTCCCGGTTGTGAGCCTTGTTGACAATAAGTGATAAAGGTAGAGGCACTTTGTACATAAGAGGCAATAGCCCAAATATGTTCACTATCGATACGACTGTGGTATGAATCGAGTTGCTTTATTGCTTCAGAGATATCGACAAAGTTGTCTGGTCTTGTTGTTAATTGAGAATCGAGAAATAAAAAGTCTTCAACAATCTGTTGACGCTGGGTAATAGTCTCTTTGTGTGAACTAAACTCTTTTTGTTGAAGAACATCTACTGCCCCTTTTGATAAAGCATAAGAACACACCATCTGTAGCACATCATCGTATTGCAAATCATCACAGGTCCTTTGGCTTATGTTCATCATCGACTCTCCCACGTTTGTGGTCGCAGCTCCAATGAGGCAATCATCCGAAAGTAACTCTCATAACGATCTGGATGGATGGCACCATGTTGTAGCGCCTCTTTTACTGCACACTCTGGTTCATGGATATGAACACACCGTTGAAATGAACAATGCTGGGCATACGTGGTAAATTCGGGGAAATAGGTGCTGATAGTATATGCATCGGTGTGAGGGACTAATAACTCTCTCATTCCTGGGGTATCGACGAGGGTAAATCCTCCCCCGTCCAACATCACTGCATAATTTGTCGTGTGACGACCTCTATTATATTTTGTTGAAATATCTCCCACCTTTTGTTCCACTTCCCCACCAATAAGATGATTGGTAAGCGTCGATTTTCCTACTCCCGATTGACCAATGAAAGCAGAGATAGTTCCTTTAAGCCTCTCAGAGAGAGAGGCGATGTCCTTTTCATTAAAAGCGTTGATACTCATTGTCTCATATCCAAGTTCTTCATAGAGCATAAAGCGCTCTAATTGCTCTTCTTTCATAGGGAGATCATTCTTATTTAACACAATAGTAATAGGGGCACCTTGAGCACACACTATGGCACGATCTAAGAAGCGAGGTCTAAAAGGGGGTTCATCACTACTGGTGATGATGTAGATACGATCAACATTAGCTACAAGCACCTGGTTATTTTCACGTTTTGCATTCCACCTCATAAAACTATTGGTCCGCTCTTTACGTGCAATAATTCTCCCTTCATTGTGGTGATGGGCGATAAATTCGACTTTATCACCGACAGCTATGGGGTTATAAGAACTCTCTTGTTCGTCTAACACTTTCCCTTTGATGCGACACTCAAATGAGTGGGCTTGATTCAGTGTTAACAGATCATCTTCTGAGACAACTGTATAAATATTGTTAATCCCTTTAGTTACAATTCCGCTTTGAATTTCCATGTGAAAACTCTAACTAGAAAGAGAACTGTTTTCAAGAGTGAACGCTTTACTCTAGTAGGTGCTTTTGTTACTCTGAGATTATGTTTGAGACAAATATGTGCTCAGTTGAAGGGTGTCAACGCTACGCTTTAGAAGAGATGGAGACCTGCTTACGCCACGCTTTACATAGTGAAGAAGTATTTCAGAGCTTATTAGAGCGAATTAAAGACAAAGAGCGTCACCGAGATTTGGTATTAACCGATACTCATATCAAAGATGTCGATTTTAGTGATATCAATCTTAGCACATGTGACTTTGCCCGTACTATATTTGAGAATGTCGATTTCTCTAAAGCCCGTATTGAGGCGTGCTTTTTTGACTTCTCCCTCTTTAAAAATTGTATCTTTGATGAATGTGATGCTCGTCATTCAGTGTTTGCTGGCTCCTCTTTCATTGGGTGTCGATTCAATGATTCACTCCTACTGTACTCGAATTGTATGGGCGTTGATGCAAAGCAGACACAATTTCTCTCAAGTGATTTATATTACTCCAATTTTAGCTCCTCTTTTTTAGAGGAGGTTCAATTTACCGATTGCAACCTTAAAAAAGCCGATTTTCGTTTTACCAAACGTCATAAAGTCTCTTTTCGCTACTCCAACTACCAGGAGGCAACATTCAATTGAAGGTCCTTTTTCACTTCTCTTTTGGAACATACTCAAATACCTATGTTGTTGGAGACGAAGATGGCGGTGATGCGATTATCATAGATCCTGGAAAAATAGATACATCTTTGATTGATAAAATTGAGAGTAATAATTATACCATTAGCTCTGTTTTACTCACCCATCGACACCGAGCTCACACTGAAGGCCTACACACCCTGTTAAAGATTTACACCCCTACCATCTATGCTGGGTCCTCAAGTTTCTATGATTATCCTGTACAAGAGGTTACAGATACAGAGATCCTTACTCTTGGTAACATTGAAGTAGAGGCGATTCACCTTCCTGGTCATACCATCGACTCATTTGTCTATCGCATTGGTTCAACACTGTTTACCGGAGATGCTTTACATGCGAGTAAAATTGGTTCCACTCGTGGGGTAACAGAAAAAGCGCTCCTGTTAAAAGGGATTAAAGAGAAACTGCTTACGTTAGATGAACGTTTTTTAGTGTGCCCTGGTCATGGAACTCTGAGTGCACTTAAAATAGAGAAACTCTTTAACCACGATCTTATCGAAGCAGTTGCAAGTGATGACTTGGCTCAATTAAGCCATCCAAGTGTACTTACTTAGAAAATGAACAAACCGCTTAGGTAGCGGTGCAATGAATCTTTTGTTCTCTTTTGTGGTGGGGTGAATAAACTCTAGTGAAAGAGCATGTAACATCATTTCACTATGCTCTGATGATCTACCATACAGTGTATCACCAACAATGGGGTGTCCTAAAGATTTCATGTGGACTCTTATTTGATGAGTTCTTCCTGTGATGAGGTGAATTCTCAGTAGCGCATACCCATCGTATTGACGAAGCACTTGGTATTCTGTGATTGCCTCTTTCCCTTTTGAAGATGTTGTAACTCTAAAGCGCTTGCGATTACGCACATCTCGTCCAATAAGAGAGGTAATAACACCAACTTGGGGGATGACTCTCCCTTTGACAATGGCAATGTAATACTTTTCAATATTTCGATGTTTAAACATATTACTTAATGTTTCATGAGTCGCCCTATTTTTTGCCACCACCATGATGCCACTGGTCTCTTTATCTAATCGATGGACTATCCCAGGACGAAGAAGAGAGAGCTCATCTTGATCTTCATCACCAATGATTTCAAAAAAGGAGGAGCCATAGCGATGCACTAATGCATTAGCTAAGGTGTTCTCTTTATTCCCATTTCCAGGGTGGACAACCATCCCTTGTTCTTTGTTAATGATGAACAGATCGTCATCTTCAAAGATGACGTTCAGTGGGAGATCTTGTGCAACTAAACCTTCAAATAGTGTGAGGGTGTAATTCACAGTTACTCTTTCCCCCTCTTTTACTTTTTTACTTTTTTTAACCAAAGAGTTATTGATAAAAAATTGTGTTGACTCTTGTTGAGCTAAAGAGCGGTTGAATTCTTGAATGTGTTGAGTGAAAAAAAGATCAATACGAGTCCCCTCATCCTCTTTTTCGACAATAAGGGTATGGGTGAACTGTTTTTCACTCATCGTTTTTGCATCTCTCCAATAATATAGTCGGCTAAAGCGACAACTAAAGCACTTCCTACAGCTACCCCTAATACAGCAAAAGAGTCTTTGAGAGGATCGTCATAAAAGTGGGAAGAACCTAAAGTTAATGCAGTAGAGTATGCAAGAGTTGTAATGCCTAATGTAATTGGTAATGCCCCAAAGGTGAGTGTTTCAAAACGGCGGAGCTTTAACGACCATGATGGAAATTCAGTTCGCTCATACGGTGTGTAATCACTAAAGAGCATCGTTGAGACACACGCAAAAAGAACAATCACTGCCACTACTTTTTTCATGTGTAACTCCTACTACCAAATAAAGCTGATCCGAGACGAACTACTGTTGATCCCTCTTTAATTGCCCATAGATAATCATAACTCATTCCCATCGAGAGGGTCGTAAAATCTAATTGAGGAAAGGCTGTTTGACTTTTATGTTGTAACTCTTTTAGTGAGGCAAAAGCTGAACGGACCACTTGTTCATCACTACTAAGGGGTCCTACAGTCATAAGACCTTTTACCTGTATATGTGAAAGTTCAGATGCTACTTCAAGAGCCTTAAAATACTCTTTCTCATCGGTAAATCCAATTTTAGCACTCTCTAATGAGGTATTTATCTCAAAGAGAATAGGGACTATTTTTTCAATGCGTTTGGCCTCTTTGTCAATTAACTTAAGTAATTTTAGAGAGTCGACTGAGTCGATTGCATCGACATATGGAAGTACTTTACGCACTTTGTTTGATTGAAGATGGCCAATGAGATGAAGTGAATACTCTTTATCTTCAATAGGAAATTTAGACTCAATTTCTTGAACACGGTTCTCCCCTAATAACGTGAGTCCACTTTCGATAGCATCTTTGATTACTTCAGGGGGGTGTGTTTTTGTCACAGCAAGTACATCTACTGTATCTGTTCGATGACAACTGTGTAACGTCTGTTCAATACTCTCTAATATGTTCTTTAGTTGTTCGTTCATGCACTTAAGCATACTCAAATAGCACTTCATGCACAAGAACACTTTAGGTGGTGTTTCTACGATGAATATAAAAAAAGAGTAGACGAATCTACTCTTTGTGTGGTGTGTATGGGGGGTGAGGGATTTGAACCCACGACTTCCTGCTTGTAAGGCAGGAGCTCTCCCGCTGAGCTAACCCCCCGCATAGGCAACGAAAAAAACCTATCATGCTAGTGAAAGTTCGTCAAGTGGCTATTCACTTTTTAGTTAAGAACTATATTGCTCTTTAAGAACAACGTCGTGTGCCCCACCCTCTACGATACTTGTGGAGGAGACCACAGTGAGTTTTGCGTTCTTTTTAAGTTGGTTTAGATTAAGGGCTCCACAGTTACACATCGTCGATTTTACTTTTGATAAGGTTGTTCCCACATTGTGCTTTAACGAACCAGCATACGGAACATATGAGTCGACTCCCTCCTCAAAAGAGAGACGCCCCTCTTTATCGGCTGTGTAGCGTTGCCAGTTACGAGCACGGTTAGATCCTTCTCCCCAATACTCTTTCATATATTGTCCATTCACAAAGACTTTTTCGGTAGGAGATTCGTCAAAACGGGCAAAATAGCGTCCTAACATAATAAAATCGGCCCCCATAGCTAAAGCTAAAGTGAGATGATAATCGTGGACAATACCACCATCACTACAAATGGGGATGTAGATTCCTGTCTCTTTGTAATACGCATCACGCTCTTGGGCAACTTCAATCAATGCTGAAGCTTGTCCGCGCCCAATTCCTTTTGTTTCACGAGTAATACAAATAGATCCACCACCAATACCTACTTTAATAAAATCAGCCCCACTGGCAGCTAAAAATCGAAACCCTTCAGCATCAACGATGTTCCCCGCTCCCACTTTTACATCATCACCGTAATTCTTTTTGATATAAGAGATTGTCTCTTGTTGCCACTCAGTAAACCCTTCTGATGAGTCGATACAAAAGATATCGGCTCCCGCTTCAATAAGGGCGGGAACACGCTTTTCATAATCATGGGTATTTATCCCTGCTCCAACCATGTACCGTTTTGCATGATCGTGTAGTTCTAAGGGGTTTTGTTTGTGTGAGTCGTAATCTTTACGAAACACTAATGAACATAAGTTTCCATCTCTATCGACAATAGGAAGCACATTGAGCTTATGATCCCAAATCATATCGTTCGCTTCAGTTAAGCTCATCCCATCGTTTCCATACACAAGATGTTCTAATGGAGTCATAAATTCACTGATGGGGGTACGTGCATCCATCCGATGAACTCGATAATCTCGTGAGGTGACAATACCGACTAACTTCCCATGAGCAGTTCCATCATCAGTAACAGCAACCGTTGAGTGGGATGTGCGCTCTTTGAGTGTGATCAAATCACTGAGAGTTTGGTGAGGCATAATATTTGAATCACTGGTCACAAAGCCCGCTTTGTGAAGTTTCACCTTTCGGACCATCTCTACTTGGCTCTCAATTGATTGGCTACTAAAGATAAAGGACAAGCCTCCCTCTTTTGCTAATGCAATAGCTAATGTGTCATTACTTACCGATTGCATGATGGCAGAAACAAGTGGAATGTTGAGTTTATGTGATGGTGTTTCCCCTTTATGGAATTTCACTAAAGGGACCGAGATATCTACCGCATCGGGTGTACACTCTTTGGTTGAATAGCGTGGAATTAACAGATATTCACTAAATGTTCTTGATGGTTCATGTATGTATGTAGCCATAATTTCCCCCAGTAGGCACACTATGCCAATTGATGGGTGTTTGTTCAAGAAGGGAGGACTTAAAGTCTTGACATAGAGGGGATAAATCGATACTTTTTATATGAACGTACAATCATATTTTCATATTTAGGAGATAGCAATGGCTCATCAGTATACGTACAACATTAAGGGAATAGACTGTGCTGTGTGTGCATTACATGTTGAAGATGCGATCAAAAAAGTTGATGGCGTGGTTGCCTCTTCTATTGATGTTGCTACCAATACATTAATTATTTCTTCTTCTTTTGAGACAAATCCACATTTTGAAAAATTGATTAAAGATACCATTCTCAAAGAGGAGCCAGAGGCCTCTATTACCCAAAAACATGCCTCTCGTGATCGAGATGAGCATCATCACAGTGATGATCACTCCCACCTCTTATTACTCCGCTTAGGAGCTTCTTTGACACTGCTACTTATTGGTAGTGTGATAACCTTTGAATACTCTTTTATACTGTTTATCCTCTCTTATTTGTTAAGTGGATATGATGTGGTTTTTCGGGCACTGAGAAATATTGTTCGAGGAAAGCTTTTTGATGAATATTTTTTGATGACGATTGCCACTTTTGGTGCTTTTATCATTGGCGATTATAATGAAGCTGTCGCTGTTATGGCATTTTATCAAGCGGGAGAGTATGTTCAACATCTTGCAATAAGAAAATCCAGAGCCTCTATTAGCTCGTTGATTGATGTAAGGCCCTTAAGCGCTACGGTATTTCGCCAAGGTGAATTTACCCAAGTACACCCCTCTGAAATAGTTGTTGGAGATCGACTCTTAATTAAAGCTGGAGAAAAAGTAGCAGTCGATGCCCAAGTTGTTTCAGGTAACTCGTTTGTCGATACGAAAGCTATTACTGGTGAATCAGTTCCAAAAGGTGTCACTATTGACGATCATCTTTTAAGTGGTTCAATTAACGGTAGTGGAGTGCTTGAAGCAGTAGCTACTACAAACTATGAAGATTCAACAGTGGCTACGATGCTTCGCTTAGTAGAAGAGGCTTCTACTAAAAAAGCGCAAACTGAACGTTTTATCACCACCTTTGCCCGTTACTACACCCCTATTGTAGTCTTTTTAGCCTTAGCTCTTGCTTTGTTACCACCTCTATTTAACCAAGGTGAGTTAACAACTTGGGTTTATCGCTCATTAGTATTTTTAGTGATCTCATGTCCATGTGCATTAGTTATTAGTGTCCCTCTCGGCTTTTTTGGTGGAATTGGGGGTCTCAGTCGCCTAGGAGTGTTAGTGAAAGGGGGCGATGTGATACAAAAACTTGCCTCAGTGAAAACTCTCTTTTTAGATAAAACAGGAACACTGACCAAAGGGGTGTTTCATGTCACACATGTAGAAGTAAACAATACCTCATTAAGCGAACAAGAGATTATCCGATACGCTGCCTCGTTAGAAGCACACTCACACCACCCTATTGCTTCAGCTATTACCTCTTCGTGCGAGTTACCTCTTTTTCAGGCTACCGAGGTATCAGAAATTTCAGGTAAAGGGATTACTGGAAAAGTAGATTCACATATCATTCACATTGGCTCACGCCTCTTTATCCAAGACATAAGTGACCAAGAGATTGCCTCAATTGAACAACAATCATCAACTGTGGTCTATGTTGCCATTGATCATCACTACATTGGGGCTCTCTTTCTCAGTGATGTTATGAAAGAAGAAGCTCCTGAAATGATGAAAGAGCTCAAAGCTTTAGGTGTTTCTACCATAGGGATCTTAAGTGGTGATGATCACTCTTCAGTGAACCATGTGGCTGCTCGATTAGGTATTACTACCTTTGAAGGGAACTTACTTCCTCATGATAAGCTTTTTATTGTAGAGAAAGCCATTGCCCAAAGAAAGAGCAAAGAGAGTGTTGTCTTTGTTGGAGATGGAATGAATGACTCTCCAGTATTAGCATTAAGTGATGTTGGTATTTCCATGGGTGGTATTGGTTCTGATGCAGCCATTGAATCGAGTGATGTTGTTGTTATGGGTGATCAACTATTACACATCCCTAAAGCAATTCGTCACAGCCGTTACACAATGCATATTGTGAAACAAAATATCACCTTGGCCATTGGAATTAAGATAATTGTGATGATCTTAGGCGCCTTTGGTCTAGCTTCGATGTGGTTGGCTGTTTTTGCCGACACAGGGGTCGCTTTATTGGCAATTTTAAACTCACTACGAGCCTTAAAACAACGATAACGCCCCTTATGGGTCCTCATCTTACCTAAATCCTCTTTTTGTGGTATCTTCTGTTCGATAAGGATACACACTATGGACGACTCACACATTAGAAATATAGGAATTATGGCTCACATTGATGCGGGAAAGACGACTACAACCGAACGCATCTTGTTTTATACTGGTGAAAACTATCGCATTGGTGAAGTCGATGATGGTGAAGCATCGATGGATTATCTCGAGCAAGAGCAAAACCGAGGTATCACCATCACAAGTGCTGCTACCACCTGTTTTTGGAAAGAGCACCAAATCAATATTATCGACACCCCAGGACACGTCGACTTCACAGCCGAAGTAGAACGCTCTCTTAGAGTGTTAGATGGTGCTGTGGCTGTGGTGTGTGGTGTCAGTGGTGTTGAGCCCCAAACTGAGACAGTATGGAGACAAGCCGATACCTACTCAGTACCACGCATCGTCTTTGTCAATAAAATGGATCGCCTTGGTGCCGATTTTTATCGAGTTATCAAAGAAATTGAGACAAAATTCAATATCAATGCAGTTCCTCTTTATCTCCCGATTGGTTCGGAGCAAAGTTTCAGCGGTCTTATTGATGTGTTGAACCAAAAGATGATCACATTCGAACCTAGTGATTTAGGAAGCAGCATGACTGTCAGTGATCTTCCTACTGAACATCAAGACATTGCCCAATCGTGGCATGATAAACTCATAGATGCAGTAGCCTCTCATAACGATGAGATCATGGAAGCTTACTTTGCAGGAGAGGAAATTGATCACACCTTGGTGTATCAAACCCTTAGAAAAGCAACTATTGCACGAAAGTTATTACCTGTGTTTGTTGGTGCTTCACTTAAAAATATTGGAGTACAAACACTGTTAGATGGAATTGTACAACTTCTTCCTTCCCCACTTGATATCCCCCCCTTAAAGGGAATCAATGTGAAAAAGGATGAAGAAGTTGATGTTATTCACGATCCCAACGGTCCTCCTCTTGCTCTCATTTTTAAAATTATCCACGATCGAGAAGCGGGAGCTCTCTGCTTTGTCCGAGTCTATTCAGGACAATTCAAAAAAGCGACTGCTGTGATGAATATTACCAAAAAGAAACGAGAACGGATTAACCGTATAGTTCGGATGCACGCCAATCGCCCTGAAGCATTAGATACTCTCTCATGTGGAGACATTGGTGTTATTATTGGATTTAAAGGGGCGCAAACTGGAGATACTATCGGAAATGAAGCGTCGCAAATTCTACTTGAAGAGATCCGGTTCCCTGAGCCAGTTATCTCAGTGGCCATTGAACCGAATACCCTCAGTGATCAAGATAAGTTAAAACACTCACTACAAATTCTCTCTCAAGAAGATCCAACGTTCTTTTGGAAAGAGGATAAAGATACAGGACAGTTGGTGATCAGTGGTATGGGCGAGTTACACTTAGAGGTCTTAAAGACTCGCCTCACCGATGAGATGAAAGTAAAAGCTCGTGTTGGTGATCCACAAGTTACCTATCGTGAATCAATTACCAAATCAATTACTAAAACTGAACATTATGAGCGTCTATTGGCAGGAAAAGAACACAGTGCAACAGTCACACTCTCACTGCGACCATTAGCTCAAAAAGAGGGAACTCACATTATTTCAAAGGTAACAACGAAAGAGTTACCCTCTGAATTCTTAGATGCTATACATCGAGGTATTCAAAACTCACTGAGTAGTGGTATACGCTACGGTTATGAAGTCATCGATCTTGAAGTGACCATCGAGAGTGTTCAATACAATGAGTTAACTGCTTCATCCTTTGCATATGAGGCAGCAACAGCTCTCTGTTTTGAGTCAGCCGCACGAGATGCAGAGCCTGTGTTATTAGAACCAGTGATGAATGTAGATATCACAGTCCCCTCTCAATATGTGGGAGATGTGATGAGTAATATCACCTCCCGAGGTGGGTTAATTCAATCGATGGAGAGTCGCGTAACTGGTGATCATGTGATTGCCCAAGCTCCACTGGCTCGATTATTTGGTTATTCAACGGCTTTACGGAGCTCTACCCAAGGGAGGGGAACATTTACTATGGAATTTTCCCACTTTGCACCAAAAGAGTCATAACGTCGTTATTGTTTGACAATAGGTTTTTTTGACCTTAGTATATTTTTTGAGTCTTTTGTGACTTTAGTTATATTAGGAGGATGTATGAGCGTAAAAAGTAGTGACATTCGAAACATTGCCATTGTTGGTCACAATGGAACAGGTAAAACCTCTTTGCTTGAGCAGATACTGTTCCAAAATGGTGTAACTAGCCGATTTGAATCTGTCGAATCGGGTAAAACTGTGAGTGATTACACCGAGGAGGAGATTCAGCGAAAAATCTCAATTCACGCTGCAATGGCCAACCTCTCGTATAACGACAAGAGTCTCACTTTTATCGATACTCCCGGAACTGCCGACTTCATTGGAGAAGTTGTTGGGGCATTTCGTTCTTGTGAATCGGCTATTGTGACTGTTGATGCACGTGATGGTGCTCAAATTGAGACCATTAAGTTGTGGAAGCGACTCAATGACCGAAATAAGCCTCGTGCAGTGTTTATGAATAAAGTAGATCGTGAACGAGCCGACTTTTTCAGTGGTTTTGACCATCTCAAAGAACAACTCGATGCCAACTATGTGTTAATCACCATCCCTATGGGGAGTGCTGAAAACTTTAAAGGTGTCATTAACCTGATTGAAAAGAAAGCCTATTTCTTACATGCAGGAGAGAAAGAGAGTGTTGGTGAGATTCCCCAAGAGTTTGCTTCGTTAGTCGAAGAGTATGAATCAGCTTTAATTGAAGCTGCTGCTGAAGGCTCAGATGAACTGATGGAGAAGTACTTTGAAGAGGGGACACTCTCTATTGAAGATATTCGCTCTGGTTTAACATTAGCATTTGATCATAACTCAATTGTCCCAGTGTTTGCTGGTAGTTCTGCCTTAGGTTCCGGGATTGCAAATTTACTGACATTTATCAGTGAATCATTCCCCTCTCCTTTAGGTAAAGAAGAGTTTATTATTGAGAACGAAGAAGAGAAAGCTATTGAAGTAAGTGAAAGTGGTTCTGTTGCCTCGTATGTGTTTAAAACAACCATTGACCAATTCAGTGGTAAATTAGCCTACGTCAAAGTTGTTCGTGGCTCAATTAGTGGTGATACAGAACTCTATAACCCAGAGATGGGGAAAAAAGAGAAAGCTGGAAAAGTCTTTCGAATGGTTGGTAAAAAGCTTATTGAAACTGATAAACTTGTTGCTGGAGATATTGGTGTTATTGCCCGTAGTTCCATTACAGCGACCAACGCTTCATTAGTCTCAACTGATACTTCATTTACTTTTAGACCATTACGAATCCCATCTCCGGTATACTCCTTAGCCATTGAAGCTGGAGATAAAAAATCGGAAGATAAGATGAACGAAAGTTTATATCGTATCACTGAAGAGGATCTCACATTCCAAATCAGATACAACGATGAAACACGTGAGTCTACTATTAGCGGAATGGGTGAATTACACCTCAATCAGATTCTTGATAAAGTTCAAGAGCGACAAAAGATTACTATTAATACCCGCTTACCAAAGATTGCATATCGTGAAACGATTACCAAAAAGAGCGGGATTGTCGAATATGCTCACAAAAAACAATCAGGTGGGCACGGCCAATATGGTAAAGTCCACATTGAAATTGAACCCATTGAGCGAGGAGAGTATTACTCATTTACCAACGCCATTAAAGGTGGAGCCGTTTCCAAAGGATATATGCCAGGCATTGAGAAAGGTCTTATCGATGCCATGGAAGAGGGATTTTTAGCAGGCTACCCCCTTGTCGATATCGGAGTAACATTAGTTGATGGTAAAGAACACTCAGTAGACTCTTCTGAAATGGCCTTTAGATTAGCTGCCAAAGGTGCTAT
>JBBAFS010000046.1:0-13055 GCA_041655255.1 Sphaerochaetaceae bacterium | reverse complement strand
GAG
The DNA here is from genome assembly GCA_041655255.1 of Sphaerochaetaceae bacterium. GTDB lineage: Bacteria > Spirochaetota > Spirochaetia > Sphaerochaetales > Sphaerochaetaceae > JBBAFS01. The sequence continues at coordinate 13,052 of JBBAFS010000046.1, read as the reverse complement.
TGTTTTTCCCTCTTTTTTTAATTGAGAGACAACATCGAGTACTAACAGTGATGCTAAGATACCGCTATCACAGTTAAAGAAATCTCTAAAGTAGTAGTGTCCTGCTAGTTCCCCCCCAAAGATTGCACCAATTTCTCTCATTTTTACTTTGGCAAAAGCGTGTCCCACTTTCCAGGTGGTGATATTTGCACCGTTTTTTTCTAAAAACTCAGTGGTACTACGACTTGTTCTAATATCTTGTAATACAGGACCTTTCTCTTTAGCTAAGTAGTAAGAACCAATGAGGGCTGTGATGTAATCGGGTTGGATAAATCTCCCTTTCTCATCAATAAACATTACTCGATCAGCATCTCCATCAAAGATGACACCAATGTCACTGTTGTTTTTCTTTACTGCATCGATGAGATCTTGGCAGTTCTCTAAGATAAGAGGATTTGGTTCATGAGCTGGGAAGGTTCCATCAAGATGATCATATAGGTAGTGATGCTCCTCTCCAAGAAGTTGTTTTATTAATAAGTTTGCCATTCCGTGGGAAAGATCGATACTCACATTCAAATTACTTAGATCAGGAACATATTTTTTTAAGAACGTGAGATAAGGAACTTTAACGGGAGTCTCAATAATGTTGCCTTTGTGCTGAGCAACAATGATAGGATCGTATAATACCATCTCTTTAAGCTCTTCAAGACCTGTATCACCGCCAACAGGGAGAGCTCCTTTACGAGAGATCTTAAGGCCGTTGTACTTTGCAGGGTTGTGACTGGCGGTAATTTGTACCGATGCGTCACTTTGAAGGTGGACAGTTGCAAAGTAGACCATAGGAGTTGTGGCTAGTCCAATATCTAAGACATTCGCTCCGCTATCGGTGATTCCATCACACAAAGCATGGTAGATCTCTTCACTACTGACTCGTACATCACGACCAACAACGACCTCTTTGGCATCTAATAAAATAGGGAGAAAATAGCCAACTTTATACACTAAGTCTTTGTCAAAGTCTTCGTTATAAATCCCTCTGATATCATATGCTTTAAATGCTCCCATTTATGACTCTCCTACGGTTCTTTGAATAAACTCTTTTTTATTCATCAATTCAAAAAAGAGGACACTTCCATCATTAAATTCAACAGCACTCACTAGCTGGCTAAATACTCGCTCAATAAAAGAAGCTTCTTTTAAATTGGTAGGTTCTCTTTTTTGTGCAACAACAGCTAAAGCCTCTTTTTTTGTGACTGTTTTTATATGTTTGATATCTTCAGCTTTAAATGAGCCTTCGAGTTTTACATACACTGGTTGGCGTTTGCCTGGTTTTAAGGCAATGCCTAAAATAGAGGGACGACGTTCAAAGTCTTCGTAGTAGTATGTGTTATTAATCTCAAATAAGAAGACCCCAAATTCTCGGTGTGTCCCGTCACTTGATGCAAACCAAGTGCTAAAAGTGCGGTATTCAATGCTTCCACCGTATTGCTCTTCAAGCTTTGCTAAAAATTGCTCACTCTCTTGATCCATGGGCTCTCTCCTATCCTTTTTTAAACTTATCATATATACTGCCTCCGAGAAAGGCAATCACAGTCATGGATATGAACTTAGCCAAAGATTTTGGCAAACTGTTAAAAAGACATGCCCTTGAGTTAAGAAGGGCATATGATGGTACCGATACCACTGTCATGCGAGTCTATAACCAACATCTAGAGCATCTCCCAATAACCGTCGACATCTACGATGAGTATGTTCGCATCACTGATTACTCAGATGGTGTTTTACATGAAGAAGATATTGAATCTATTATCGACCTTTGTTCAAGAATGTTGTACAAAGAGAGAGAGAATGTCATTTACCACCGGCGTAAAAAACGCCTTGGTGATGAACAACACGATGTGTTGGATGATCAATCGCTTTATACCACCGTTAAAGAGCATGGTTTAACCTTTACAGTCGATTTAACAAAACGAGTCGACACGGGCCTATTTTTAGACCAAGTGGTAGCTCGGAGTATGATTGAATCGATCTCAATGGGGAAAAGGGTATTAAACCTTTTTTCGTATACAGGAAGTTTTAGTGTCTATGCTGCTCGGGGAGGAGCAAGCGAAGTAATAAGTGTCGATTTAAGTAATACGTATAGCCAATGGGCTCAAAAAAACTTAGAAAAAAACAACTTTACTTCAGAGATATACAGGTGTGTCACCCTCGATGCAGGAGCTTTTATCCAAAAGGCTCTCAAAGAGAATAAACAATACGATATTATTATTTTTGATCCACCAACATTCTCTAACAGCCGAAAGGCTGAAAGTGATTTTGATGTACAACGAGATTATATCTCGTATATCCACCAGATGAATCGATTATTACCACGTGAGGGGATTATCTATTTCTCGGTGAATATGAAAAATTTTAGATTTGAGAGAAACAAGATCTCGGGTTTTGAAATCCAAGAGATTACCAAAGATGTTCTCGCTCCCGGCTTTAGCCGTAAGCGAAACACCATCCGCTCTTGGATCTTACAAAAGAGTTCTACCTCACAGTTCTCAGATAAGAGAACTCACTACAATGCGCCTCCTAGAGTGGAGAAGCCTAGGAAAAGAGAGATTATGAAAGACAATGATGATTTAGTGCTCATCTGGGATGACGAGGATTCCCCTGCACGTACCACAGCCCGCCAGCGCCGTTTTGAACGACGCAATCCCGGTAAAGAGTATATAGGTCCAAATAAAGAAGAGCGACAAGAGAGCCGCCAAAACGACGATGAGCGACCAGCTTATGATCGTCGTGACCGATCCCGCTCATCCGATCAAAGACGAGACCGATCCCCACGACGTGATAATGATCGTCGTAGTTTTGATAACCGAGAGCGTCGTCCCTCTTCTCGAGGTGATGATCAAAGAAGAGATCGCTATCCACGACGTGATGATGAACGCCGTAGTTTTGATAATCGGGAGCGACGTCCTCGTTATGAGGAACAAGGTAGGGAACGACCCCCACGTCGATTTGATGATGATCGAAGAAGATCTTCCCAAGACGGTCCACGTGATCGACGAAGCTTTGGCGATCGAGATCGACGCCCTCGCTATGAGGAACAAAACAAAGAGCGCGCTCCTCGTCGATTTGACGATGAGAGAAGAGGCCCATCACGAGATAAAAGAGATTATAATGATCGTTCTTCACGAAGATTTAGTGATGATCGCCCCCAAAGAGATAGTTACCAAAGACGAGATGATCGTGATCGACCCCCACGCAGGTTTGATGATGATCGACGTGCTCCTAGAAGCTTTAGTGACCGTCCTCCTCGTCGATTTGATGATGATCGTCGAAGAGCTCCTCAAGATGGCGCTCAAGATCGTAGAAGCTTTAATGATCGTCCTCCTCGTCAGTTTGACAATGAGAGAAGATCTTCTCGTCCAACTGAAAGACGAGAGTCAAAAGGACCACGACCATACGGCTATGATCGATTCAAAGCCCCTGCAACTCGTGGTGGTTTTGAAGAGGATCGTTACCGAGAAGATAAAGAGAAAAAAGAGACAAAAGAGTAACTTATTAAGTGAACTAATCGATGAGGTTGAGAAACCTCATCGGGTTCTCTGAAGCAAATAGGTGTATCTCCTCATCGCTAAAAGGAGAAGTCTCAAAGGTTTTTAAGTATTCACTGTACGATTCAACTTTTGCTAAGTTAATTGAAAAATCAGAACCAAACATCGACCGCTTTTTGATTTTTTCAGCTAAAGAGCGGTCTTCTAACTCTTCTAAGAAGGTATGTAATTCACTGTAAAAGTCCCCATCAGTGCCACTGAAAGAGAAGTCGGCATAGATATTCTCATACCTGCCCATTAACAACATAATATCTTTAAACCATGGATCTTCGGTGAAAGAGTGATCTAATAATAATTTTATTGGATTTTTCCCAATAGGATTATATTGTCTCCCATAATGGGCGAAATCCAATTTTAAGGTGGGGTAGTGTTTAAAGACGACCTTCCATGTATCTGGGTTTGTGTAGTGTTGAGCAATTTTAGAAGCTACGCCTCTAAAACCTTGATCGTCACAATGGGAAATAATTCCCACATTGCGCTCTACACAGTAATCGTAGATATAACGGGTCTTTTTGAGTTCTTCTTTATCTTCTGGCCACGGGTTAGTTCCCAAAGGGGGATAGAATTTAATTCCAGCAAAAGGGGAAGGAAGATTATCATCGATAAGAGTTTTGATGAATTCTAAAGAGTGAGCCTCTGGATTAATGCCTAAAAAGGGGAAGAATTTAAAGATTCCCTCTTTGTTCTGTTTTTGGTAATACGCAATGCCTTCAATGGTATCACGTACATATGAGAGTATTTTCTCTTTATGACTCACTGAGTAGTATGCTTTTTGCTCATATTCTCCATCGAGGTGGGAAAAATCCATCACCAGTGGAATAAGACCATAATGATCATATGCCTTTTCCCTAAAGTGGAATTTTCCATCTCGAATATATGCTTGATCTTTTTTGTGGCCATAACTCCCTTTGAGATCTTGTTCCATCACCGTAAAGATTTCTCCAATGGAGCGTTCAAAGAGGGTAAATAGATTCGATAATGTAATGAATCCTTGTTTGCCTCGGTTGGAGGAGGTAAACAAATACCCAGGAGAGAGAGCTCCGCTTGTGATAAACTCTCCGACGTTATCTGCAATGGACTCAACGAATGAGACAAAGTTTGGATGGGTAAGATTCATTGCATGCATATGAGCATCAAAAAATAGTGGTTTCATAAAATCAGTATAGCAAAGAAAAAGGGGCAGTCAATTGAGACTTGCCCCTTAGTGTAGGTATCTTTATTCCTATTTTTTAGCCTTTTTACTCCACGAGTCTCTCATGGTGACAGTGCGGTTAAATACAGGATGTTCACTACTGTGGTCTTTACTGTCGGCCATGTAGTACCCCGATCTCATAAACTGTAGATATTCACCTGGTTTTGCATCTCGTAATGAGGGCTCTAACTTAGCGTGCTCAACAACCACAAGTGATTCAGAGTTGAGATCATCAAGATAATCGCCTGTTCTTTGGCCTGGGAACTCAGTATCAAAGAGCGTGTCGTATAAACGAACCTCTCCATCAACAGCGTGGGGGACACTCACCCAGTGACTTGTTCCTCGTACTCGCCTTAAATCGGATGTGCGTCCACCATAACTCTCTGGGTCGTAGGTACAATGTACTTCAGTGACATTGCCATCTTCATCTTTAATGACGTCGGTACAGGTGATGTAGTAGGCGTGTTTTAATCTAATCTCATTTCCTGGATAAAGGCGATGATATCCTTTGACAGGAACTTCCATAAAGTCATCTCGTTCGATATACACCTCTTTGGAAAATGGTATTTGTCGTGTTCCTGCATGTTCATCTTCGGGGTTATTATCTGCTTCAACGTATTCGACTTTATCTTCAGGGTAGTTGGTGATCACCACCTTTAAGGGATCTAAAACAGCCATTACTCGTTGTGCTTTTTTATTCAGATCTTCACGGGCACAGAACTCAAGTAATTTGATATCTACGACACTTTCAACTTTTGCTACTCCAACACGATCGACAAAATCTTTTAATGATTCGGGGCTATAACCACGTCGTCGTATACCAGTGATGGTAGGCATTCGTGGATCATCCCAACCATCAACCACACCACTACGAACAAGGTTTAGTAATCTTCGTTTACTCATAATGGTGTATGTGATATTTAATTTAGCAAACTCAGTTTGAATAGGGCGATGGTCGATTCCATCAATCGAAGTTGCCCAATCATATGCAGGGCGGTGATCTTCAAACTCTAACGTACAAAATGAGTGGGTAACTCCCTCAATAGCATCACTAATAGGGTGGGTGTAATCATACATGGGGTAGATACACCACGTATCACCGGTACGTGGGTGAGTAGCATATTTTATCCGATATAAAGCAGGGTCTCTTAAGTTCATATTAGGAGAAGCCATATCAATCTTTGCCCGTAGGACATAGGAGCCTTCGGGGTGTTTTCCTTGTCTCATCTCTTCAAATAACTGTAAACTCTCTTCAATTGGACGATTACGATCAGGAGAATCTTTTCCTGGAGTGGTGAGTGTCCCACGATACTCTCTCACCTCTTCAGGTGTAAGAGAGTCGACATATGCTAAATCTTGCTTGATGAGATTTACAGCAATGCTGTGAAGTTGTTCATAATAGTCACTTGCATAATAGAGGTGATCTCCCCAATCAAAGCCGAGCCATTTGATATCTTCTTGAATCGAGTTGATGAACTCCATCTCCTCTTTTTCGGGGTTGGTGTCATCAAATCTGAGGTGACATGTTCCGCCATACTGTTCAGCGAGACCAAAGTTAATACAGATCGATTTAATGTGACCTATGTGTAAATAGCCGTTTGGCTCTGGTGGGAAGCGTGTGACAATTTTGTTGTTTGGAACTCGATTGTTAGCTAAATCATCTTCGATGAGTCGCTCTAAAAAATTCAATACTCTCTCTTCTTTCTTTTCAACAGGAACTTGATCCATGTAGTAATCCTTTCCCCTTTCAAAGGGGGCTTAAGTGATGTTGCACCATAGTAGCACAAACAGTTATCTAAGGAAAAGAGTTCTCTTTACGATGAGTATTGTCCTTTCGAAAACGATACCTTTTTATATGTAAGGAAAGGGTATTGCTCCATATACTCCAAGTAGGTATTGCCTTCTAAAGTTAATCACATTTCTCACACCTTTGAAATCTGAAACTCTATGTAACATTGTTCCTCTTTTTCTTGTATGAGTGATCAACCCAATTTCAGAGATTCTCATAGAATCTTCGTCCATAATATCGGTATTGTGGGCAGTAAAGATGAACTGGGCGCACGAGGTATTATATCTTCTCTCTTTAAACAGGTTGATTAATTCAACAAGAACAAGAGAGTGGATGCCATAATCGACATCGTCAATAAGAAGAACTGAACCTCGCTCTAAAGCAGAAATGATATACACAAGTAACTCAACAATCCGTTGAGTTCCGTGTGATTCTTGTGTTAATAGAAATTCAATCTCATTGTTGTGTATATCTTCTTCAACCGTATATATCTCACCTCTTGTGAGATGAGGAACCTTTTCTTCTTTGATACTTCTTACTGCTTTGTCTAACACAATTATTTTTAAGAATGTGGTGTTGGCGTGATGACGAATGAATCTAAAAGGAGTAGTATGGTTATATATGCACCTTGAACAACGTCACTCTACTTTCAGACAGCTGATGAGTCTCTCTTTGCCTATTATGATAGGAAACCTCCTACAAACGTTATATAACATGGCTGATGCCTTTTTCTTAGGAAAATTAGGTACTGAAGCTATTAGTGCTCCTTCTATTACGATGAGTGTGAGTAACTTTATTGTTGTATTTGGTGCTGCCTTTACTGTTGCAGGGACAACAATGGTGAGTCAGGCATATGGGGCAAATAAGGAGAATACCGAACGCTTAGACTTTCTTGCTTCACAAGTGTTTGTTGTAAATACCTTCATGTCGATCTTAGTGATGATCGTGGGCCTTCTTCTTACAGATACCTTAGCGGTGTTAATGAAAGTACCTAGTGGGTTAACGTATGAATATACTATTCAGTATATGAAAATCACATTTTATACGATGCCCTTTTTATTTGGAGATTTCATTTTTCGTAGTGTCTTACAAGGAATTGGAGACTCTCTTACCCCGTTGTATGTCCAAGGTGGAGCAGTACTACTTAATATTATCTTAGACCCTATTTTTATTTACGGCTTAGGTCCTATTCCAGCTTTAGAAGTTCGTGGGGCAGGGTGGGCAACCTTTATTGCCCGAGCGATAAGTTGTAGTGTCTCTATGATTCTGTTATTCAGTGGGTATCGTGGGATAAAAGTTCATAAGAGCAAGATGAAACCCGATCGACCAACACTGAGGTTAATGAGTCGTATTGGACTACCTTCAGCTTTTGGTCAATCAATCTCCTCATTAGGTTTTGCAACCATCCAACAGGTAGTAAACACCTTTGGTCCTCCAGCGATTGCTGCTTTTGGTATCGGTAATAGAATACAATCACTATTTAATATGCCAGCACAAGGCATTAGCCAAGGGGTGGCAGTATTAGTTGGTAAGAACTTAGGTTCAGGTGATGATGATCAAGCTGAAGGTATTGCACGTACAGGCTTATTGGTAAGTGCTGTGTTTGTCACAGTGGGGATGACACTAGTGTTACTTTTTGGTGCACAAGTGATTCACTTCTTTGTCGATGACCCTGAGGTGGTAACTTACGGGATTCCGATGTTTAATATTACCTCTTTTGGTGTCATTGTCTTTGTTGTGTACACTGTCATGTTAGGAGCCTTCCAAGGAGGAGGGCGAACTCAACCAATTATGTGGCTTAATATTGCACGGCTGTGGTTCTTACGTGTCCCCCTAGCTTATATTCTCCCTTATTTCTTTAAGATGGGAACTGTAGGTGTTTGGCTTGCAATGTTAATAAGTAATGTCTTAGTAGCCTCTTGGGCCTTTGTCCTCTTTTACAAAGGGAAGTGGAAACAGAAGCTCACGTTCAATTAATGGTGTGTGTACTAACGCATTAAAAGAGGGTACAATTTCCCCTCAAGGAGAGAGGCGTGACCCATAACAATCATCTGAAAAGAAGTTCTATTATCACACTGGTGAAAAGAATAATTTTTGGGGTAATTATTGTATTAGTTGCCTTTGGGATTATTATGTGGTCTCGTTCGCTCCGTGAAGCTGCCCGCAAAGAACAACAAAAACAGATTTTAGAGAGTGTGTTACACCAAGAAGGGGAGATGGGATTACTGGAGTTAGCTGGTGTTACCGTCAATGATATCTTCTATGGAGATCAAGGGGTGAGTGTCTTTGTGGGAGGTATGGAGAATTACCGCTACAGCGCCGAAGAGATGCGTAACATCGCTATCTACGAAAAAACAAATAAAAGTGTAGTTCATATCACCACCGTCTCTACCACAGTGAATGCCTTTTTAGAAGTCTTTCCTATTCAAGGGACCGGTTCTGGAATTATTCTCAGTGTCGATGGTTATATCCTCACCAATGCTCATGTGGTATCTGATGCCACTGATGTGAGTATCACCTTATTTGATGGGACAAGTCATGATGCCTCAATAATTGGGATCGATAAAGAGAACGATTTAGCTGTCTTAAAGGCTGATCTCCCTGTGGGAGTAATCCTAGATCCAATTGAGTTTGGCTCAGCTAAAGATCTCAAAGTTGGGCAAAAGGTTGTGGTTATAGGAAACCCATTTGGATATGACCGAACCATGACTATTGGAACAGTATCGGGTTTAGGTCGTCCAGTTCGTATTGAAGGAAGTACCGTTATTAACGGCATGATTCAAACAGATGCTGCTATCAATCCAGGAAACTCGGGAGGGCCACTGTTAAACAGTGTTGGTGAGATGGTAGGTATTTGTACCACCATCCACTCAACAACAGGCTCCTCTCAAGGAGTTGGTTTTGCTATTCCTGTTGAAACGGCAATGAGTGTTATTCCCGATTTGATTCAATACGGAAAAGTGGTACGAGGGTGGTTTGATGTCACACTTGTTCAACTTGATCCCTCTATTGTCCAATATGCTAAACTACCGGTAAATCAAGGCTTATTAGTGAGCCAAGTCACCAGTGGTGGTAAAGCCGAAAAAGGTGGAATGAGAGGGGGAAGTGAAAAGGTCCAATACGGCTCTTCAATTATCTACCTTGGAGGAGATATTATTATTTCTATTCAAAACGAACGTATTAGAGAGTACGCCGATTTATATAGTGCCTTAAGTACTACTCGCCCTGGCGAAGTTGTTGCAGTTGAAGTGCTTCGTAAAGGGGAATTAAGAAAAATGAACATTGAACTTGTTGCTCGACCTGAGGGGATGGAATGGACAGTCCATTAATTACTCGCCCTTTTGAAGTAGTGGCTGATTACCAACCAGCAGGTGATCAGCAAGAGGCCATCGATCTACTCTCTGCTGGAGTCGAATCAGGATACGAACGACAAACACTCAAAGGGGTCACTGGCTCAGGTAAAACGTTCACGATGGCTAAGATTATCGAGCAGGTTCAACGCCCCACCTTAGTGCTCAGTCACAATAAAACGTTAGCTGCTCAACTATTTAGAGAGTTTAAGACATTTTTTCCCAATAACGCGGTGGGGTACTTTGTCTCTACGTACGATTACTACCAACCAGAGGCGTATGTTCCTGGTAAAGATCTCTATATCGAAAAAGATGCCGATGTGAACGATGAAATTGATCGTCTTCGACTTTTTGCCTCTTTTGCCCTTATGGAGAGACGAGATGTGATTATTGTCGCTACAGTGAGTTGTATCTTTGGTCTAGGAAGTCCTGCTTCAGTGCAAGATATGTTAAAACACTTTGCTGTGGGACAAACCTTTGATTACAAAACAGATATTCACCACATGGTTATTATGCAATACGAGCGTAATGATGTGGTGTTAGAACGAGGCTCCTTTAGAGTTCGTGGAGATGTCATTGAAATCGTACCCTCTTATTTAGAAAAAGCTCTGAGAATTAAACTGAGTTGGGATGAAATAGAGAGTATTGAGTGGTTTGACCCAGTGAGTCAACAAGTTCTTGAACGTGTCCCATCAGTCACACTCTACCCAGCAAAGCAGTTTGTATTACCACCAGATCAAGTAAAAGTAGCTATCACTCGGATCCAACAAGAGATGGAAGAGCGCTACAAAGAGTTTATGAATGAGGGTAAATTATTAGAAGCAGAACGAATTAAAACTCGAGTCGAATACGATTTAGAGATGCTTCAAGAGTTAGGGTATTGTTCGGGAATTGAGAACTACTCACGCCCACTTGGGAATCGAGTAGAGGGGGAAGCACCTCCTGTGTTGTTAAACTATTTCCCTCCCGACTTTCTCACCTTCATTGATGAGTCTCACGTTACCATTCCTCAAATCGGAGCGATGTATGAAGGTGATCGTAGTCGTAAGTTAAACTTAGTTCAATACGGTTTTAGACTCCCTTCAGCTTTAGATAACCGCCCTCTTACGTATGACGAATTTGATCAAGTTGCAGGTCAACGAATTTACGTCTCTGCAACTCCAGGTCCCCGTGAGCGTGAAGAGTCGGCTCAAATAGTAGAACAAATTATTCGGCCTACTGGATTGTTAGACCCTACAGTCGAAGTACGTCCCACAGTAGGACAAATTGAAGATCTCTATGGGGAGATTAAAAAGACTGTCGCTAAAAAAGAGAGGGTATTAGTCACTACCCTCACTAAAAGAATGGCTGAAGATTTAACTGATTATATGTCGAATTTAGGATTACGAGTTCGTTATCTCCACTCCGAAGTAGAAACTATTGAACGAGTAGAACTATTGCGAGATTTAAGAATGGGGACGTATGATGTCTTAGTTGGAATTAACCTTCTTCGTGAAGGGTTAGATCTTCCTGAGGTGAGTTTGATTGCTATCTTAGATGCCGATAAAGTTGGATTTCTTCGCTCTGCTACCAGTCTTATTCAGACCATTGGACGAGCTGCTCGTAACGTAGGAGGAAGAGTCATCATGTACGCCGATCGGCGTAGTGATGCGATGGAGCAAGCAATCCAAGAGACCGAAAGACGGCGTCAGATTCAAGATGAGTATAACCAAAAGCACAATATCACCCCCACAACGATCAAAAAGGCGATCCAAGATATTATTACTCGAGAAAAGAGTGATAAGCAGGAGAACCAAAAAGCAGATATTGAGATTCTTAAAAGTAAGTACAATCTCTTTGTTGCTAAAGATCGTAAACTCTATATCAAAGATCTAGAAAAAGAGATGTTAGAACATGCGAAGAATTTAGAGTTTGAACAAGCTGCTATCTTGCGTGATGAAATCGAAGCGATTAAAAACAGAGAGTTCTAATTCATCTCCAATCACTATATAAGAGAATACTTTGTGGTCCACTAACCACCACTGGGTGTTGGTTGAGGTAAGAAGATGCTAACTTTGTAGTTACATACGAGTAGATCCGATCCAAAGTCACAACTCCACCTTGATATGTGGGAATAGCTTTTTTAGATCTTATAGCTCCTTGTGTTTGAGTGAGAATCTCACCACCAAAGAGTTCTTCTCCTTGAGTGTGGTCCCATCCTAATGCTTCAAGAAGATAGTAGGTGAACAATCCGTGGGTGCTATCTGAATTCTCATATGAGGGTTCATCAGTGCGTGATGCACTAAGAGTGGTAATTTTTGGATGATACGGAAAATCAAACACTCCAAAAGGGTAGTCTTGTACATAAGAGCCACTAAAACATGAATCTAAGATGAGAAGGATATGACCTTTCTCTATGGTGTAGAGAACTTCTAATAACTCTTTTTGAGTTAAGAGATCATACTTGGATGGATCATCTTCATCAGCTACTACCAAAGCTCCTCCTTGGTAGTTATTTCCAATATTGGGATCTTCTCCATGGCCTGCGTAATAGATAACTAGTAATTCACTCTCTGTAAGACTCTCTATTTCACTTTCAATCGTTGTAAGAATGTGTTCCTTTTTTGGAAGGAAATCATTCAACGATTGATTTGATCCTTCTTGTAATAACAATGTTGAATCATATTTTTGGTGAAACAGATCTGAGAGTTTCTTAAGTGCTTGATCGAACTCTTTAGCATCTCGTATGGTTCCCTCTAAATGGAGGTGAGATGGCATACTTTTGTAATCGAGAGCGATAAAGAGTCCTTTCACACTCTTTTGCTCTCGTAGTGGAGAGGTGACTAATTCACAAGAAACCATTGAGATGATGATTAAAAAGGTGAATAACACCCCAAGTGTCGCCTTTTTACTCATCATCACGCTCCGTATATCGTATTTTTATTCCAAAGCCTCCACTGAAGGCATCATAATCATCTCTTTGATCATAACGTAAGGGAAAAGTGAGAGCTATAAAAGAGTTGAGTCTATACGAAGGGGTGACGGTATAACGGATAAAGGAAGCTTGTTCATAGGTGTGATGATAAAACGACACCACATACGAACAAGAAGCTGAAGTGGAGAACTTCTTTGTAAATTGTAAGCCAACTTCAAGACCT
>JBBAFS010000045.1:0-13454 GCA_041655255.1 Sphaerochaetaceae bacterium | reverse complement strand
GAATAAAAATGGAGAGGTTATCTTTAATCTTTTGTTGTCCTTGGAAATCTTTCAATGTTTTAGGACGCAAGATATTTTCTTGAACATCAGCTTCACTTTGAAAACTACTTGAGAGAATCGATTCTTTATGAAGTTCTTCAATCACAATTTAGCCTAACCTTTTTAACAGCACCTTAAACAAAAACTCTTCAGCTTCATGTAAGTTCAGTTTCTCGATAGTACTTTGGTTCTCCTCTATGGCAATACCCAATTCTCGAGAAATCGTTGGTTTATCATAGCCCATATCACTTAAGGCAACAATAAGCTCACGATATGTGTGATCAAAACCCGATACAGTTGCTCTTTTAGTTGGGAAATCTAATACGGCAGTATCTCTGAGTGCTAAGACAATTTTTTGACTTGTTTTAGGACCAATACCAGGTATAGAGGATAAAAAGACCAGATCTTGAGCATCTAATGCTTCAATAAAGGCTTTCACCTGTACCCCTCCAAGAATTTTCATCGCTTGGCGTGGACCAATTCCACTTACTTTAATCAGTTCTAAAAACAACAGGCGCTCTTGTTCATCACTAAAACCGTACAATGCCATAATATCATCACGGTGGTGCATCCACGTCAAAATACGAACATCTCGTTTTCTCTCTCCTGTTAATTGACTTAACTGACTGGAAGTTTGATGAGAGACGGTGAGAATAAATTCTATGGAGCTTTGAGTACGAAGGACTACTTCTGTTGCTTCTACAGATATAATTTCTCCAATAAGTGCATGTATCATCTTACTGAACCTCTTTGTAATTGATGTGTAGCCCAACAAATCCCTGCAGCTAAAGAGTCTGCTGCATGATCTGGAGAGGGTCTTTTCTCTAAGTGTAATAATAAGCGGACCATCTCTTGCACTTGGTGTTTTTCTGCTGTTCCATACCCAGTGACGGCCATTTTAATTTGTAGCGGGGTAAAAAGAGTTACAGGAACATCTAAGCTCATCGATTGTTGCACTATTGCTCCAATGACTTTTGCCACTGTGATTGCAGAACTGACATTTTTGGCAAAAAAGATATCTTCCATTGAAATTTGTTGAATATTGTATTGAGTGATTAACGTCCCTATATCGTTAGCAATCGAGTGGATACGCTTCTCTTTTTGAGTCCCTGGTTTTGTCCGTATCACACCAAAAGAGACTACTTTATAGTGGTGACTCGCCACATCTATGACACCCCACCCAGTTTGTGCCAATCCTGGATCGATACCCAGTACTCTCATCTACCTACTCTTCATCCTCAAAGTCATCTGGAATCTCTAAGTTAGAAGAGACTTGTTGAACATCATCTAAATCCTCAAGTCGCTCAATAAGGTTCAACACTTTGCGGGTTTTATCATGATCTAGTGTAACGGTGGTATCGGAGATTTTACTAATCTCTGCAGTAAGTTCTTTTAACCCTTTCTCTTGTAAGCCCTCTAACACCGAGTTAAAATCTCCTGCCTCGGTAATAATTTCAATAACATCTTCATCACCACTGACATCTTCGGCACCGAGTTCTAAAGCTGCTTCAAAAATCTCATCTTCACTATATATTTCAGCATCATAGGCAATAACACCTTTTGTTTGGAACATATAAGAGACACTACCAGTTGTTCCAAGTGATCCACCTAATTTAGTTAAAGTACTACGAACCTCACCTGCTGTTCTGTTTTTATTGTCAGTTAAGGTGTCTATAATAATGGCAACACCACCAGGGGCATACCCTTCATACGTCAGTTCATAAAACACTGCTCCATCGCTTTCACCTGAACCTTTTTTAATGGCACGCTCAATATTATCTTTGGGCATATTCTCTGTTCGTGCTTTGAGCATAGCGGTACGTAAGCGAGGATTTGATTCAGGATCACTGCCCCCTAATTTAGCAGATACAGTAATCTCTTTAATAATCTTTGAGAAAATCTTACCACGCTTGGCGTCGGCAGCTCCCTTTTTGTGTTTAATAGACGACCATTTACTATGTCCAGCCATATTTAGAACCTCTTTGTTACTTAGGATGAATTATGTTGTAACCACTTTAAGCGTTAACGTATCACGCTGATTTTTTTACTGTCAAGTGATTGTCTTGTGTGTGAGTATACCATCTTTTCAAGGATTGGAGAAACTACTTTGATTCAAGTGCCTCTACAAAGCGGAGGATGATGGTATCACTGACCATCCTTCCTTCAGGTGTTAAAGAGAATGATGTTGGTGAAAAGTCGATGTATGAGGGAACGTAGGTCTCTAAAAATCGTAGAACTGCCTCAAATTGATCAACAAAGTGAGTCTTAAAGATAGTATACCACCGATCAAAGTTCACACCTTCAGAAGTTCTTAATCGACTTAACAGATACTCCTCCATTAATTCATAATGATTAATGTATTCAATATCATAAGAACTGAGAGCTTCGCTTTGTACGTAGGAGTTCACTTCCTCTATGCAAGTACTTCGTAGTGCATGACCCTCTGTATATAAAGAACCAACAGCTGAAGGACCCAACCCCACATACGAATGAGCATCCCAATAGCGGTTGTTATGTTGGCTTTGACTCTCTTTGGTTCGAGCAAAATTAGAAATTTCATACTGATGATACCCTAACTGTTCAAGTTTTTTCCAACTCTCTTGTAAGATTTCATATTGCTGATCTTCACTTGAAACTGACAAGGTGTGATCTTCTAAGCGCTGAGTAAGACGAGTCCCCTCTTCGTACGTCACATTATATAATGAGATATGAGATGGTGTGGCACCCTCATCTAACAAGGTAATATCTAACAAGGCAGATTCTACTGTTTGACCAGGAATTGAGGTCATTAAATCACAGTTATAACGAAATGGGAGTTCTTTAAGTACTTTTAGTGCTTCAATATTACACTTAAGTGTACTGTTTCTTCCAAGGGTCTTCAGATGTTGACTCTGTAGTGATTCGATCCCGACACTCAACCGTGTAAGACCAACATCTTTCAATGTGGCTAATTGAGGTATGACTTGTTTTGGGTGTACTTCCATGGTTACTTCTCTTACATCAAAGTCTCTCACTGCTGATGCGATAAGAGAGCGTTGTTGATCAAGTGAGAGTAGTCCTGGATTTCCTCCTCCAATGTAAATGGTATCAAAGCCTTTTGGATAATAACGGAATATAAGATCTAACTCATTAAGCAGGTGAGTATGAAACGATTCGATCAAAGATAAAGAGTACTTACTCTTAGGAATGGAGTAAAATGGGCAGTAATCACACTTTGTTTCACAAAAAGGGACATGGATGTACAACGAGAGTGACGATTGCTCTTGCAATGCCTCAAAAAAAGACCATTTAGCGGACAATGCCTATCCTTGAAAGTGGCCAGAAGCGGAACTTCACACTACCAATAATTTTCTTTGTCGAAACAGGACCAAAATATCTTCCATCTTGGGAGTTGTCTCGGTTATCACCAAGTGGGAGGATATATCCATGAGGGGTGTATCTTCCAACTTCATAGCGAGAAAAATCACCACGAAGTGTCATAGAAGAGGGGTCGATTTGTTTTAGTGTTTGAGCTTGGACTTTATCGACTTGGTAATAATCGACAACATCACGATACGATTCAATTTGGGCATACTCTTGTTTGAGGATATGTGGAGCAAGATCGATAAATCCCGCTTCTTGATACGCTAACAGTGCGCCAAAGGCTCTAAAGCCACTATAAAGTGAAGGTTGTAAACTTTGATGAGGGGCAATTGATTGGCCAGTGGCGGTTCTAAATTCTTGTTCATCAAAAGGGTGTGTTAATCCATCTGCTGTAATAAAAACTTTTCCATTTTCTATAACAGCACTCTCTCCTCCAGTTAAGGCAGCTCTTTTAACATACAAGCGCTCTCTCATATTCCCATCTTCATCTTTGTCGATATTCACCAATGAGAACGTTCCATAGTAGATAATCTGTGAAAGGATATCAAATACGGGACCACGTGATTCATACATCGGATTGTAAAATACAATCACATCATCTCTGAGGGGTTCTTTTGAGTCTAATACCTTAGGCCCACCAGGATAGAGCTCAATGCCATAACTTGTTTTACTGACAAAAACCCGATCTTTCACTAACAGAGTTGCGACCATAGAAGGAGTAGGAATTAAAAAGAGTTGAAATAAGAATTGATTGACTAACAACACAAAAACTACAGCAAACACAATAGCATCCAACCATCCAAGTAATTCCCCTTTGAAGGTTCGTTTTACTGCTCGTGCTGCCTTTTCAAGTTCAAGACGCTTTTTACGTTTGGTAAGATAGCGTTCGGTGATTCTTTGTACTGTATCAAAATATCGTACCATAAATGCAAAGTACCACACATACGGTGGCATTGACAATATAAGAACACAAGGCTACCTTTTGAGTCGATGAAAAAGAAGAAACATGCTTCAGACATTGAGGTTGAACAAGTGAAATTACACCCTCTATTGGGCCTACATCCTGGGCTTTATCTCTCAATTCTTTACCTTATTATCATAGGTATTGTTGTGTTTGTTGTTGGCTTTCTCCCCTCTTTTTTTCACACAGGTAAACGAGTGACCTTCACAAGTGACGTATCTCCATCAGTTGTGTATGTTGATGGTTCATATGTAGGTTCTACTCCTACAACTCAGTTTTTAACCCCCGGGGAGTATACAATTCGCTATGACTCCTATGATATAGCCTCCGATGAATTTACTATCACTGTTTCAACTCCTCGTTTTCTCACTTGGTTGTTTCCAAGAAAACAAATAGTCCATCAGTCGACCTTTATAGAGGATAATTCTACATTCAGTTCTTATCTTCAGCAGATGTTAATTAATGTTAAAAAGTGGTCTAAAGTAACTCCTGGTGAGGATTATCATCGCCCAAATATGTGGGACATGGTGGCTCATACATCATCAAAGCTCGCAATTGATGTTTCAGAAGAATTAAGCCTCTTTTATAACGAAGCACTCTTATTTATCCAAGATAGTGAATATCTTAAACAAGCCGATACAGCACTACAGTTACTTCAAAAACACCACCTTTTAAGTAAAGATCAACAAGATGTCTTAACAAAAAAGATACTTCTTATTGAACAGCTCTTTGATAAAGAGAGTGGTCTCCTCATTGGTCTACCAATTGATCACACAAACCCAAGCTATGAAAAGAGTTCTTTAGGTACTATTACTGATGGGTGGTTATACTCTTCTCAAGGTTTTGTTATTGGAGAGCAAGTACATCTTCAATGGCCTGAAATTCTCAGTAGTGGGAAACAAGTGCGTGTAGAAAGTTTTTCAATAGCCTCTTCATATGTGAGTGAGTATCAATGGGCCCATTTTATGAAAGAGAACCCGTATTGGGATATCTCAAATAAAGAACAACTGATTGCTGATGGAGTTGTCGATGATTCATATCTTCATGGACAATACCCCACTACTACAATCCAATCTCATAAGCCAATTCGTAACATCTCTTATTATAGTGCAGTTGCGTATACTCAGTGGCTTAGTGCACTCACAACTGCTGATGTCTTTATCCCAACTGAGGCGATGTGGGAAATCGCTTTAGCCTCTGTTAGTGAAAAACCATATGCTCTTTCAACTAATCCCTCGATCGATAACGAGGGACCAAGTAACCTCCTTGGGGGGTATTGGGAATTTACCTCAACAGATTTTATCCCCTTACAGCGCCTTTTTGGAGATGATATAGTAAGTACTAGTGATGAAATCATCGTCAAAGGTGGTTCTTATCTCAACGATCCAAAACAGATAAGTCGAACAACAGTTGGTGTATTATCAAAAAGTGAGTGTTCAGAGAGTGCAAGCTTTAGGATAGCTTGGAGATAACTGATGGCTAAAACTACAATTAAAGTGTTACAAACAAATAAGAAAGCCTACTTTAATTACGAGATGGTTGAAGATCTAGAAGCTGGCATCTCTTTGTTGGGAACTGAAGTGAAATCGATTCGACAAAATCGTTTCAGTTTTGCTGACAGTTATGTAAAGTTCACCCCTCGTGGTCTCATTCTTACAGGTTTACATATTTCAACGTATAAGCATGCTAGTCTTTTTAATCACGACCCTGATCGAGAACGTCAATTGCTTGTTCACAAACAAGAGATAAAACGACTAAAAAGACGAGTTGATGAAAAAGGAATGACTCTTATCCCTACTCAGATTTATCTTAAAGGGAATAAAATTAAAGTTCGCCTCTCTTTAGGAAGAGGAAAACAAGCTCACGATAAAAGAGCTTCTATTAAAGAGCGAGACACAAAACGTGATCTCAGACGAGAACTCAAAGAGTTTAATCGCTAGTTGCCATCTTCTATAACTTTCCATATACTATATATATACAATATACACCCTATAAGGGGGGTGTACAGGTTTCGACTGGCGGCAGATCATGCCAGTGGTTGCAAGCGGAGCGCCAACTCCTAAAACTAGCAAAACAATTAACTGCCAAGAAAGAAGAAGATTCTTACGACGCAGAATACGCTTTAGCTGCTTAAGTAGTTAATGACGTACAGGCTCTACAGGTGCCGCTCTTAACTTGTAGGTGCTTGTAACAATAAGAGCTTACTTTTGTAGGTGTCGGCACTACAAAAGGACATCTTAGTCGACTTAGAAAGAGGGGCGAGTGTCATCGTTCATACCTCTTTTGAAACATATAACGATGACTAAGCTTGTAGACGCCAGTGGGTGGCACGTTAGGACGGGGGTTCGACTCCCCCCACCTCCAATACAAAGGACCCGTTAAAGTGAACGCTTTAATGGGCCTTTTTTATTGTTTTTCTCATCAGAACCTTCTATATTACCTATATGCTTATATGTGACAGTATCTATAAACGTTATACAAAACAGGCTCCTTACGCAGTAGAAGATTTGACATTGCGGATTGCTGAAGGTGAGATATTTGGCTTTCTTGGTCCTAATGGCGCAGGTAAATCGACCACTATCAAAATTATTGTGACACTGCTTAATAGTGACAAAGGAGAAGTGAGTTTAGGGAGTATTTCTCCCAAAACTGATCCTATTGCCTACAAGCGTCTTATTGGGTACGTTGCAGATGAGCCACGTTTCTACGATAAAATGAGTGCCAATGAACACTTGGCTTTTATCGGAGATGTATATGATATCCCTTATCAAAAGAGGATTGATCGAATTGACCAACTTGCCTCTACCCTTCGTTTGAAAGATGCTTTGAATGATGAAATTGGCTCTTTTTCTCATGGCATGAAACAAAAACTTGCAATTATGAGTGCACTGTTACACGAGCCAACATTGCTGATACTAGATGAACCAATGGTAGGCTTAGATCCAAAGGCCTCATTTGAAGTGAAAAATCTCTTAAAAGAACTTGCTCAAGAGGGAAAGATTGTCTTTTTCTCTACTCACGTGTTAGAAGTCGCTCAACAACTATGTACGAGTTTAGGTATTATTCATCAAGGAAAACTGATCTACCAAGGAACATTTAGCCAGTTGCAAAAAGAGCGTAATGAAACACTTGAAGAACTTTTCTTAGAGTTGACGGAGAAACAGTAATGCGTCTTTCTGTGGTTCTTCTCTTACTTAAAACATATGTAAAAGGGACTAAACCAATCTCTCATTTCACCTCTCGCTTTGGCTTTGGCAAAAATAAAAAAGTTCGAATTTTAAGTTCTCTTATTATCTCACTGTTCATGCTTGTTGCACTTATGATGCTTGTTTTTCTGTTTGGGATGAATTACTACAATTATCAAATCATTGGCATGATGATGGGCATTGATCATATAGGGATTATGATGGGCATTGCTGTTGCTATGATTACTATTATTATCTTCGCCACACCCGGAGCGATTAATGCTTTACACACAGCAAAAGATATTGAGCGATTACGAGTCTTAGCAATAAGTGAAGGTGAACTTGCCTTAAGTCGTATGATCATTTTTTATGGGTACTTTTTCCCTCTATATCTCTTATTCATAACCCCCGCTTTAGGTGTTGGAATTATGAGTTCAGGTTTTTCTCTTGTGTACGCCTTAGGTTCTCTCTCTCTTATCTTCTTTGGTCCCATCATCCCATTATCGATTGCTACACTCATTGAAATAGGAGTTGTCTATCTTACTAAAGGGAGAAGGACACAAAGAACTGGAGAGTTTATCTATTTAACAGTGATGATGGTCTTTGTCATCGGTATCACTTCTCAAATGGGAAGACAAGCTCAAATAGATGGAGATATACAAAGCCTCATGGGACAACTTGGTCCAATTATAATGCGAATTCATCACCTTCTTTCTCCCTTTAAGTTATTCGCTTTAGGGTTGTACCATATCCCCTCTCTTCTAGCATGGCTTAGTGTAACAACTCTTTTAGCGCTCCTTACCTTTACATTAACATCACGAACATACCACCACTGTTGTTCATTGTTGGCCTCCAGTGGATATCAAAAAAAGAGACGAAACAATACAAGTACTTCTCAACGTGGACCAATTAGTGCACTGATGAAGCGAGATTGGACAATACTTCTCTCTTCAAGTGGTTTTATCTTTGAATTAGGAGGAGAGTTACTCATTCCTCTTATACTACTTATTACGTACAGTGCTATGGGAATGATGGGTGATATCCTTAGTACAATACATATCCTCGCTCAGTATCCCCTATTTGAACCTATTCTCATTCTTCTTTTGCTACTATTTGCTAACATCAATTTACTTTCGAGTACAAGCGTTTCTCGCCAGGGAGAATTAGCCACTCACGACCGATTATATCCCCTTGAAGCACATACATTTGTTAAAGCAAAGGTAACTCTTCATCTTCTTGTTGTAGGGTCTGCAAATATAATCTATCTCGTAGTTATTACACTTTTGTTTAACATCTCTTTTACACACTTTGTCATGTATGTAATACTTTCACTACTCTCTATTGTTGGAACAAGTTATGTCCACCTTGCAATTGATTATCATAATCCTTTGTTGAATTGGACAAGTTCTCGTCAAGCCATGAAAAGAAATCCCAATGGTCTCATTGGGATGGTCATCTCTTTAGTATTGGTGGTATGGATCGGACTCTTTTTAGTAGGAGTTCCTTATTTCTTTAATCTCTCAACTACGATAACTCACTTTATCACCCTCATTGTAGCTCTTGTTACAATGAAGGGTGCTCAAATTCTTGCTTATAAAAGTGCAACGAACTTTATGCTCTTTTAAGCACTCTCAATTATGGTTGAAATGAGATCGATACTCCTGCACTTAAAGCTCTTCCAATCTCATCAAAGATATCGATAGCTCTCAATTCTGCTGTGATAAAAGTCGATTTCATAATTTGTGTCGGTAGTAATCTCATTCCAATATTGAAAAGACCACGGTTGTCTGCATTTCCACCACTTAAGGGGCGTGCTGAGTAAGAGATATTTCCAAAATCAATTAAGAAGTTTACTTTCCCTTTAAATCCCTTCTCCCATAAAGGAGCCTCAAAGCCCATACCAAAATCGATATTACTTCTCATATCATCACTAAATGTATATCCAACTAAAAATGTGGTTGTAGATGGAAGTGAGAAAAAAGAGGAATTAAAGGTACTAGCGATATAGGCATTTGCTGCCCAATCAAAATTTCCAACTAAATCGATAAGATCTCCCCCTACTCCGAGGGTGATTGAGGTATCACCATTATGAATAAATCTCCATTTCCCATGTAACATCAAATTGGTATCATTGTTTTTCACATCGACAGATACTCCAAGTTCAAAATCTTCTTTTAGTCCAACTTGAAGATATGGAATGTGAGAAAAATCAAAATCTTTATAGACATTAAAGACAGTTGAGTAACCAGTAGTAATAGTAGGATTATGTCCACTAGCAACTGGCAATGCGCTAGGAAGAACGATATATCCTGTCACTCCACCTAAGGTAGCATTTCCTGTGTGAGTTGCTCCTGTTAAAGTCGTAAGACTTACTACAATGAGCAGTAAAGCAATAATCCCTTTTTTCATACCAAACCTCCATCTCAGGTTTCATCAAGATACCACTAATAAAAGAGGAGGACAACTTTAATTATTGTAGGTAGACGATAGGATGAAGTGTGAGTATCTTGATACAAGCTTGGTTATATATTAGTATCTAAGCAAGTTAGCCAACGCTAACAGTTATTTTTATAAGGTGGTATATGCAGTATGGCAGTATCTAGAGCACCTGTTTTTAAAAGGTGTGATTACCTTGGAATAAACCCACTTGTTCTAGGGTATACTCATAAACCCTCCATTCGGAGGAAAAAGCCTTCTCGAAGAAAAGTGAGCGAATATGGCTTACAACTTAAAGAGAAGCAAAAAGTAAAGTTTGTCTACGGTGTGTTAGAGAAGCAATTTAAACTCACCTACAACCGTGCCGAAAAAATGGCAGGACAAACTGGTGTGAATCTTTTGGTATTACTTGAATCTCGATTTGATAACGTGGTGTTTCGCCTTGGATTGGCTACCACCCGCAAAGAGGCGCGTCAGATGGTAAATCATGGCCATCTCTTACTTAACGGGATAAAGGTAGATATTCCTTCGGTCACACTACGAGTTGGAGATGTGATCTCAGTAAAAGATAGATATAAGAAAGCGACTCAAGCGAAACGCTTTAGTCAAAATCGTTCTCTCCCTCCTTGGTTACAGTTTGATGAGGATTCTTGGACAGCAAAAGTGGTTGGTTCCCCTACTCGTGAAGGAATCGACTTCGATGTCACAGAATCAAAGATTGTAGAACTCTACTCCAAATAAGAGTTCTCTCCCTCCTTCACTTACACACAGCCTATAAACGGCTGTGTGTATTTTTTTCTTGTCACAATGACGTTTTTGATGTAATATCAAGATGATATCACTTTGTTATCAGGAGGGATCTATGTCAAAAAACAATTCAGTTATTACAGAAAAACCTGCTAAAGCATGCCATGGTATGAGTGTACTCATTGTAAATACACTTCTCTTAATTGGTGCAGTAGTAGGATTTGTATTTGCAGTTATTGATCTTGAAAACAATGGTTCATCATTTCTTTCAATTGCCATCACTATTATTACGGCTCTCTATTTTGGAGGAATTGGACCACTACTGTATGTCGGTTTAAAAGCAATTAAACCAAATGAAGCTTTAGTGATGACACTCTTTGGCCGTTATATTGGTACATTGAAAAAAGAGGGGTTTTATTTTGTGAATCCTTTTGTCGTTGGAGTAAATCCAACTATTACAAGTGACCGCCCTATTGCTTCAACTTCTGAAAAGCCAACAGGGATTTCCCGTTATACACTCAATACCTCCTCTTTTGAGAAGGTGAATAAAAAACTCTCCTTAAAAGCTATGACACTCAATAACGAGAAACAAAAAGTAAATGATTCACTTGGTAATCCTGTTATCATTGGCATTGTGGTCATTTGGAAAATCGTTGATACAGCCAAAGCTGTCTTTAATGTCGATAACTATATCGAATATGTCTCAATTCAAGCAGATGCAGCGTTACGAAACATAGTACGACTGTTCCCTTACGATGCTCCAGAAGATGAGACTGAACTCACCTTACGTGGAAGTAGCAATGAAGTCGCAACACAACTACAACAAGAAATTCAAGAAAAGTGTAAGATTGCAGGAATTGAAATCTTAGAAGCTCGTATCACTCACCTTTCGTATGCTCCAGAGATTGCTTCAGCTATGTTACAAAGACAACAAGCAACAGCTATCATTGCAGCAAGACAAAAGATTGTTGAAGGTGCTGTTGGAATGGTTGAAATGGCATTAGCGCAATTAAATGAGAAACAAATTGTTGATCTCGATGAGGAGAGAAAGGCCCAAATGGTCAGTAATATGCTGGTTGTTCTCTCTGGTAATCGTGATGCCCAACCGATTGTGAATGCAGGGTCAATCTACTAGAGGCAAGATGAAAGAGAGAGACAAGGGGAAAAAACAAGTTCTTTTACGTCTTTCAACAACACTGTGGAAAGAGATTGCCTCTTGGGCCGAGGATGATTTTCGTTCAATTAATTCACAAATTGAGTATTTGTTAACTGATGCGGTGCGAGTTCGACGTAAAAAAGAGATAGAAGATTAAATAAGCCAACTCTCTAATTCAGTAAATGTATTTTCTAAATCATTGAATGTTAAGGTAGCATACGAATCTAAGGGGGTCTTTTGGGCATTTACAATCACCAAATGACCTCCTTGATACACTGTCACCATCGGTAAAGAGGCAACAGGCTGTACAGTCAAACTACTACCTAAAGCTAAAACAAGATCAGCTTTAGAGAAATCTTGATCTGCTTGTTGCAGTAGCTGTTGATTAAGATTTTCCCCATAAAAAATAATATCTGGTTTCATCACTTTCCCACAGCTTTCACATGTAGGCATCTTTCCTTGTTGAACAAGAGGTTCAACTTCTTCGTAGGAAGCAGTTGTTTTACAATTCATACAATAGTGACTTTTAGGACTTCCATGCAGTTCATACACCTTTTTACTTCCAGCTTTTGTGTGAAGAAGATCGATGTTTTGAGTATATAACGAATGAAGTAACCCTTTTTGCTCCATTGTTGCTAACACTCGGTGAACGACTGAAGGTTCAAAGGAGTCAAGAACATAGACAAACTCCCCTGCCCACTTGTAAAAATAAGAGGGGTCTTTCACAAACAGAGGTAGAGATAACAAATCTTCAACTTGAAAGCCATTATAATCGGAGGTGTAAAATCCCCCCTTACCTCTAAAGTCTCTAATCCCACTAAGAGTCGAAACACCAGCGCCTGTAAAGGCGATGGTGTGCTTTGAGTTTTCTAATAGTTTTTTTAATTGAGTCATCATACCTCTATTATAGTTGATGAGCTACATAAGTGTTACCCACAAGTTCTTTTAATTGAACTGAGACAACATCTCCAACTTCTAAAGGAGCATTTGGTTCAAAGACAACCATTTCGTTGTGTTCTGTTCTTCCAAGAAGTTGTTTCTCATTTCGCTTTGATACTCCCTCAATCAGGGCAGTCTCAACTCTTCCTACTCTTTGTTGTTTAATCTCTACTGAAATAGAGCGTTGTAAAGCTATGAGATTTTGAAGACGTTTCATCCTCACTTCACTAGGAAGTTGATGATCCATAGTGTAGGCTTTTGTCCCTTCTCGGGGATTGAAGTAGTACATAAACGACTCTAAATATCGGACATCTTTTACTACTTGTAGCGTCTGTTGATAGTGTTCTTCACTCTCTCCTGGAAAACCGACCATTAAATCACTAGTGAATGTCACATCATCAGTCACACTTTTAATACTCTCTAACAATGAGAGGTATCTCTCTACTGTGTATTTGCGATTCATCTGTTTTAAGATCTCATTTGAACCACTTTGTAATGGGATGTGAAGGTTTTTAGCAATCTTAGGCTCTTGGCCAATAAGGGCAACGAGTTCATCACTAAAATCTTTTGGGTGAGGGCTCTCAAATCTCACCCACATAATAGAACTGAGACGTTTGGTAATATTGTA
>JBBAFS010000044.1:0-13943 GCA_041655255.1 Sphaerochaetaceae bacterium | reverse complement strand
TGATGTAGTTCTCAGTAAAGGAGGATATGTCTCTGTTCCAGTCATCTGGGCGGCAAAGATTCTTAACATCCCCGTTATCAGTCACGAATCAGATCTCACCCCAGGTCTTGCTACCACAATGAGTTTTCATGTTGCTACATATATATGTATCCCGTTTGAAGAGTCAAAACAGTACTATCCTCCCAAGGTACAACATAAGTTGATTGTCACAGGGGTCCCATCTCGCTTTGTCTATAACCGTAGCTCTGTTACTGAGATTGAAAAGAGGTATCACTTACAAGAAGATTCTCCTTTACTAGTTGTATTAGGGGGATCTCTTGGCTCTTTAGATCTGAATAGCTTAATATGGGAGAACATAGAATCTTTAAGTGAAAAAGCTACTATTGTTCATCAAACAGGGGATCATCCAATACCTCCACTAAATAATAGTAAGTACTACCCGATTTCTTTTATCACAGAGGAGTTGGAAGCACTGTTACAACGTTCCACACTGGTATTTTCTCGATCAGGGGCGACAGCTTTAGCCGATTATGCTGCAATGAGAGTGCCGATGTTGTTATATCCACTTTCAAAAAAGGCTTCACGGGGAGATCAAATAGAGAATGCTCTTTTTTTAGAGAAACATGGGGCTGCCGAAGTTCTACATTCACCTCACTTGTTCATTGAACAACTTACCACCTTATTAGGTGATAGTGAACTTCGTTCTCATATGGTACAACAATGTTCACTTCTCTATATACAAGATGGAGAAACACACATCGTAGATGTGGTGTATCGAGTCTTAGGACTCATATAACAAAGGGGGCGAATCATGGGAAGCTGGAGTGTAGACCTAGGGTTCATCGTATTAAATATTGTTGATCTCATTGTCCTTGTACTACTGTTATTAGGGGCTATTGTTGGTACTGCGAAAGGCTTTAGTAAAGAGTTTGGTTCTCGTTTAGGATTTATTGTCGGTTTTATTGTGGCACTCTTTTTATCACAACTTGGTGCTCAGTTTTTAATGAATACATTTGAACTTAAACGCTTAGTCGCTACAATTATCGCATACGTTGTACTATTCATCCTTGGATATATCTTGATGATGGCGGTGGGAAATCTCCTTGAAAAAGCTCTTAGTGCAGTCGGACTGAAGTGGCTCGATCGTCTTTTGGGTTTGTTATTGGGGATGTTTGAAATAGTAGTTGTTGTCGCTGTAGTATTACAAATCTTAGATAACAGTGTTGTCCAATCTCTTATTCCTTCCTTAAAACAGTTTTTAGTAGGCAGTGAAGCATATAAGCTATTAAATCCGATGAGTTCACACGTCATTGAGAAACTGATACACTTATTTAATGGATAGACGCTTTGTAACAGTTCATTCCTCCATATTAGAAGATATCACCACACGGGTAGAGAAACGCTCTTTACCTCATGCACTATTAATAAGTGGTGAGCCATTTCAAGGGCGCATGTCTCTGATTTTAGAACTAGGTCGATTACTCTCATGCACCGAAAAGAGATCTTCCTCATGTGGTTGTACTTCATGTCGTCATAGCGCCTACGCCTATATGAGTAATGTTATCTACCTTGGCAATCGTGATCATCAATTGCGAATAGAGAGTGCACTAAACCGTTTTGAACAAGAACCAACCGAAGAACATCGTCAATTCATCTATCGAGAGTTGCAACTGATGTTGGACCAGTTTCACCCCCTTTTTACCTCCTCAACGACAAAAAATGAATCTGATGTTACTGCTGCTAGTGAACTTCACCAATACCTTGTTGGGTCGATGGAATTGGCACCTGAAGACTACACTACGTGGTTAAAAGAGGTAAAGCGGTTACTCAAAGCTCTCACTCAACGACTCAAATCACCCAAAAGTGTCACCATTGATCACATCCGTTCACTTCAAAAATGGGTAGCTCAACCTCTTGCTGCAAGTAAAGCTCACATCATTATTTTAGAGAATATAGAAAGTAGCACTGAAGGAGCTCGTAACAGCTTACTTAAATTCTTAGAAGAACCTACTGAATACACATATATAATCTTATTAAGTGAACACCCATATCGCTTACTTCCTACAATCCTCTCACGAGTACAACACATCCAAGTGCCACCATTGCGCTATGAGGATATGAAAGCTTTACATATTCCTTTTAATACAATGAGAGAGTATGTGTATCACACTTCAGGTTTCCAAGTTGAATTTTTACACCGTTACGGAGAAGCTATTGCCCACTCATTGGTAGAGAAGACCCCATTGAGGCGAGAGGATATAGATGAGCTCAGTCGTGAAATAGAGCACAAAGCTCAATATGAGTATCTTATGCAGACGGTGTTAGATCATATAAGAGCCTCTGATCTCTCAGCGTCAAAGCGGTATGCATTAATGCACACGATTCAACAAAAATATCAGAAGTCGAAAGAGTTGAACCAAGGAAGTACTCTCTTTATTGAAGGATTAGTGTACAATAGATAACAAAAGATGAATAAATTTATACGCCGAGCGTTTGAAAAGATTGAAAAACTCAGTACCGAAGAGATTAAGACCCTCGTTCGTTATCAAGCGAGTGAAAATGAACTTCTTGGCCAAGCTCTTCAAGAAATCGACATCGGCTTTATCGTCACCAATAGTAGTGGCCGAGTCCTCTCATGTAATAGTGCAGCAAAGCGGATGCTCCCTCGATCAAAAAAACTCACCGAAGGGACCACCTTGCGCTTTATCATCGAAGATGAAGATGTCGCCTCCTTTTTTGAACAAGCTCTATCAAGTGTCGATGAACACCACGTCTTAGAAAAAGAGTTTCACTTCCCTTATGGAGATGGAGTGATCTCTTTACTCTTTAGAGCAAATTATTTTGAAACAGCGTTAGAGCCAGTGTACGACAAAGATGACGGAAAAAGATTTTTATTTGTGATGTACGATGTCACTGAAAAAGTGATTCAACAAGCTCGGTTACACCGCTCTGAGAGTTTAGCATCCCTTACTACTGTTGCAGCTGGAGTTGCCCATGAGATTAAAAATCCACTGGCTTCCATCGGTATACATTTACAACTCCTAAAAAAAGCGTTTAAGAAAAAAGGGTCACTTAAAGAGCAAGAAGCCGCAACGTATGTCGATGTGATTGACGAAGAGATAGATCGACTTAACGGCATTGTGGTCGATTTCTTATTTGCCGTACGACCTATGGACGTCCATCTTCGTTATGAGAATGTAAATACTATTATTGAAGATGTACTGAACTTTGTAGGTTATGAATTATCTGAACACAACATTGAAATTAGACAATCGCTTGAACAATATTTGCCAAAGCTTCGTATTGATGAGAATTTGTTAAAACAAGCACTGTTGAATATTATTAAAAATGCGATGAATGCGATGGAGAAAAAAGGGGGGCGATTTACCGTCACTACCAAACTCGATGGAGATCGGGTCACTATTGCCCTCAGTGATACAGGAGTAGGGATGAGTGAGATCACAAAGAATAAAATCTTTGAACCTTATTTCACTACTAAACCTTTTGGTTCTGGCTTAGGGCTTACTATGGTATTTAAGGTGATTAAAGAACACCATGGGGAGATCTCAGTGAGTTCCAAAGAGGGAGAAGGGACGAGCTTTTTTATCTCATTACCCGTTCCTCAATCTGAACGTCATGCTCTGAAGGAGTCGACACAACATGAATAGTAAAGTAATCCTTATCGCAGATGATGAGAAAAATATTCGTAGCGGCCTTCAAATAGCCTTAGAAGATGAGGGGTATGAAGTTCTCTTAGCCAGTGATGGACAAGAGGCGTGGGACACCATTAGTGCTCATCACGTCGATTTACTCATCACCGATTTAAGAATGCCCCACATGGGAGGTCAAGATCTCCTTAAGCGTGTCAGTGGTCACTACCCAATGATGCCTGTCGTTATTTTAACTGGTCATGGAACTATTGAATCGGCTGTAGAGGCGATGCGTAATGGGGCAGTCGATTTTATGACTAAGCCACTGAACTTAGATCGCCTGTTTTTACTTATTCGTCGAGCACTGAATAACGTTGCGCTATATGATCAAAACACCGAGTTGAAACGAGAATTAGAGAAACTCAAAAAACAAAGTGGCTACGATAAAATTATCGGCAAAAGTGGTCACATGACTCGTTTAATGGAGACGGTGAACCAAGTTGCTGATGCTACGGCCTCAGTTCTTATTACGGGAGAGAGTGGAGTAGGTAAAGAGTTAGTTGCCGATGCACTACATCAACTCTCTTCTCGCTCAGATGGCCCATTTGTGAAAGTAAGTTGTGCCTCTTTTGCTGAGACACTCTTAGAAGATGAGCTTTTTGGTCATGAGAAAGGGGCTTATAGTGGAGCAGTCTCTTCCCGTAAAGGGAGATTTGAATTAGCCCATAATGGAACACTCTTTTTAGATGAGATTGGAGAAATTAACCAATCGGTACAAGTGAAGTTATTGCGTGTTCTTCAAGAGCGACAATTTGAACGCCTAGGGGGAGAGAAAACAATCACAGTCGATGTTCGACTCATTGCTGCTACAAACCGCAACCTCCGTAAAGAGGTCGAAGAGGGGCGCTTTAGAGAAGATTTGTTTTATAGGCTCAATGTCATTCACTTAGAAGTACCACCTCTAAGAGAGCGAAAAGAAGATATCCCACTGCTCATGTCCCACTTTTTAGAACTCTATAATGAGCGCAATAACCGGGAAGTCACCGGTTTTTCATCCCGTGCAAAAGCAGCTATGCTTGCATATGATTGGCCAGGTAATATTAGGGAGTTAGGAAACTGCGTTGAAAGTTCTATTGTCCTTACCAGTAATACTTTAATTGAATTTGATGATCTACCTGCTAATATTCGTAACGCCTCTCACGAAGAGAGGGTGGTTATTCCAGTAGGTACTACGATTGAACAAGCCGAAAAGTCACTCATAATGGCAACGTTGGGACAATTTGGTGGAAATAAGTCTAAAACTGCCGACGTCTTAGGCATTGCCCGTAAAACACTACACCGAAAGATCAAGGACTACCAACTTGAACAAGCTTAATATGTACGACGTCTTTGATGTCGGAGGGATTTTAGATAAACACTTCAGTGGATATGAATTTCGTGAAGGGCAACTGGAGATGGCCCGTCTTATCGCTCAAGCGTATGAGCACAGCTCTGTTGCAGCTATTGAGGCAGGCACCGGCATAGGTAAATCATTTGCCTACCTTGTACCCGCTTTTATGCATGCTCTTGATCATCCCAAAGAGCGAACTGTGGTTGCAACAAGCACCATTAACCTTCAAAAACAACTCTTTGATAAAGATGTTGTTCAACTTTTTAATCTATTAGAGATTGAGTTGCCTGTTGCATTAGTCGTTGGAAGAGCTAATTATCTTTGTTTGTATCGCTTAAGTGAACTGATAAAAGAGCAGCCACTATTGGCACAAGATCCAACGAGTGAGTTAGGCTCCCTTGTTGCATGGGCAAAAACGACCACCACAGGCTTACGTAGTGATTGTCCCACCCATATCAACAGTCAGTTGTGGAGTGAAGTGTGTAGCGACCCCGATTTTTGTTTAGGATACTCGTGTCCCTTTAGTAAAGAGTGTTTCTACTTAAAAAGTCGGAAAGAGGCTTCTGAAGCTTCACTCATTATTACGAACCACCACCTGTTATTCACCGATGCACGATCGAGAATGATTGATCACCTTACATATGATGATGAGGCGGTGTTACCCCCTTTTCAACATGTGATCTTTGACGAAGCTCATAATGTAGAGAAAAATGCGACAAGTTATTTCACTCTCACATATAACTCGTATGAGATGTATCGCCTTATTCGGAGATTACAAGGTTCCACGCGTTCAAAGTCGATGTTTGAACCACTCTCCGAGTATGTGCGTGATGACTCTTTAGTCGACTCAGCTGTAGAGCATCTACAAAACCTCGCCGATCAGGTAGGTTATTTAGATACCTATGTATCTCAAAAGTATGGTCAAAGCGGGGAGTTCTTCAGTGTCCTTATCACCCCCGAACAACAACACCACTTCAAAGATGCCTTACCACTTTTTGAAACAGTCATTACTGAAGCAAAAACATATTATACACGAGTTCAATCTCTTGTAGAGAAGGGGAGATTCCCTGATGAACTCGAATACACACTTCATCAGATCATGGTGAGCTCTAATCGTTTATTAGCCCACACTGAGGCTCTACAGCGCTTCATTGATTTTAGTAATTGGGGTGATGATATCTATTGGATTGAGAAAGATAAACAACGTATTGATGTGAATATCACCCCCTTAAGTGTTGCCCCAGCGATGCAACAAACAATCTTTAATCAACTAAAAACTGTTGTATGTACCAGCGCTACCTTAGATTTGGCCGATGATTTCACCTACTGGGGATCTCGCATCGGTCTTCCTCCTGCAAAACGGGAGTACTTAAAAGCTGTGTATAGCTCTCCTTTTAATTTTAAAGAGAACTTATTGTTATTAACTCCTTCTGATGCCCCAATCTTTAGTGAAAAAGAGCAACAAGAGTATATCGATTATGTCTCTAAGAGTGTGAAAGAGGCCATCTTAACCACAGCAGGAGGAGCATTAATTCTCTTTACTTCGTATAAGATGCTTATGGCAGTTCATCAAACTATCCAACAAGATATTGAAAAAGCAGATCTGACACTGATGCGTCAAGGTGAGGGGGATCGATCTCGCATCTTAAGCCGATTTTTAAGTGACACCGATAGTGTGTTATTAGCTACCGACTCATTTTGGGAAGGTGTTGATGCACCAGGAGAGGCCCTTCGGTTAGTTGTTATTGTGAAACTCCCTTTTAGATTGCCCACCGATCCTGTATTCAAAGCACGCCAAGCGGCACTAGATCGAGAAGGCAAAGGGGGATTTTTCCACCTAGCGTTACCTGAGGCAACAATGAAACTGAAACAGGGATTCGGGAGATTACTTCGTAACACTCACGATAAAGGAATTGTCATCATCTTAGATAGTAGGGTAGTACACAAACAATATGGATCTTGGATGATTCGTGCTCTACCTGAGTCGTACCACCCAGAGACCACAACCTCACATATGGGTGAAAAAATAGAGTCATTCTTATTTGGATGAAGAAAAAGGGGTACCAAGTAGTACCCCAATACATCTGTAGCAGTGCTTATTTGACAACAGCTAAGATATCACCCATGTGAAGAATGAGATGATCTTTCCCATCGATTTTAATCGTAGTACCAGCATATTTGTCATACATGACTTTTTGGCCTACTGTAACGGTAATACTCTCATCATCTCCTAATGCAACAACTTCACCAACTTGGGTTTTCTCTTGTGCAGTTTGAGGAATGAAAATCCCACCTGCTGTTTTCTCTTCAACTTCTTCCATTTTAATAAGAACTCGGTCGCCCATCGGTTTGATAGTCATGAACTTCTCCTTAATATATTGTTATATTCTCTTTTTTGGATGTTTTGAAATCCATATAAAATATACGAACTATCGCCGAAGCGGTCAAGCAACCTCTTTCATGACCTATGCGATTTCATATTTTGTTATTATATTCTCCTATGAGTGAGGATTCATGTGAAAACAGATGAAGTGAGACGATACCGTCGAGCTATAACACAATGTTCTTTAAAACTCTCACTGGTGGATGAGGCTAACGCCAAAGAGAGTGCCTTATGGATTTACCGTATGGGAGTTGCATTCTCTAAGATTGGGGAGTTAGGAGAAGCTGTGCGATGTTTTAGTAACGCATTTTTATTACGAAACAAAGAACAGTTAGATACCGAACATCTTCAATGGAGAGAGTTTCATGATATTCAAATGGCTATATATCTGTTAGGAAAAAGAAATAAAGTGATAACTTCTTTAGCCGAAGGAGATATGATCCACCATCTTATTATGTCGAGATGGTATGCGCTTTTAGAGCAGATGAAAAGCGCCCACATTCAATTAGCCACTGATAATCTTACTGAGTGGTTTAAGAGTGTAAAAATCGATTTTCCATGGGAATTAGAAGATATTGGCCATATAAACGAGGCAAATGACCTCTAATCCCATCTGATATATGAGAAAGTGGGACAAAATCTCCCAATCTAGGTTGGAATAAGAGTCACTGTGTCAATATGACTCACTAAATCCACATGAGTTGTTCCTTGCATACACTCTTTCGATATATCCTCCGAACCTGAAACAGAGTCAACTTTCTGCCTCATAAGGAAATAACTATATTTCTCATGTAGGAGGTGTAAGTTGGCACGTATGATGCTCAATACTTTATCAGGAGGATTGCTATGAAACGTAATGCTAGAGTGTTGAATGAGAGTAGTCAATTTGAGGACGAAAATATCCTCTCAATGTATTTAAAGGAAATTAACCGAATTCCACTGTTAGAGCGTGATGAAGAGAACCGCCTAGCTCGCTTAGCTGCTGAGGGAGATCTATTCGCTCGTGATAGATTAGTTGAAGCAAACCTGCGCTTTGTAGTAAACATAGCTAAACGATATCAAAACCAAGGACTCCCATTAATTGATCTTATTAATGAAGGCAATATTGGACTTATGAACTCGATTAACAAATACGATGTAGATCGTGGTTACCACTTTATCAGTTATGCTGTGTGGTGGATCCGACAAGCTATCTTAAAAGCAATCAGCGAAAAATCGAGAACTGTCCGCCTCCCTCTTAATAGAACTAACGAATTATTACAAATTCAAAAAGCTCAAAAGAAACTGATGCACCTCAACGGGGAAGAGCCCTCATTTGATGAGATTGCAGATTATGTCAATCTCGATGCACAACTTGTTGAAGATTTGCTTTCTATAAGCAGAGAGATGGTGAGCTTAGATGCTCCAGTATATGGAGATCCAGCAAACTCAACTGTTGGGGATTTTGTTGAAGATAACTACCGAACAGCTGAAGAGATCTATTTAGAGAAATCTTTGAAAGATGACATTAACGAAGCGCTTAAAGTCTTAACTGAAAAGGAACGAGATATTATTGAGATGCGCTTTGGTTTAAATGGAGCAATTCCCATGTCTCTTAAAGAGATTGGAGAGTTATATAACCTCACCAAAGAGCGAATTCGTCAGATTGAGAAAAAAGCAATCGAGCGGATGAAGCATCCTTCGAGCCTAAAAGTACTTGCGTCTTATACGGCGTAATTGCCCAAGACCCTCCTTGCATTGACAGGGAGGGTTTTTCTCTATAAATTTAGGTTCGTCATGTCTATAATACAAAGATACATATACAAAAATAAAGAGGGGGTTCTCGTAGATGTCAAGAACTAAGTATGTCTATTTCTTTGGTGATGGAAAAGCCGAAGGAACTGTCGATATGAGAGAGATTATCGGAGGAAAAGGTGCAAACCTTGCTGATATGACTTCTATTGGCTTGCCTGTTCCACCGGGCTTCACAATTAGCACTGAGGCTTGTGCCTACTACAGCGATAATGATGGAGCATATCCAAAAGGGTTGCGTGAAGAAATTCTCGAACACCTAGATCGTTTAGAAAAAGTCATGGGTGCTAAACTTGGAGATACTGAGAATCCATTACTTGTTTCAGTACGTTCAGGAGCCGCATCTTCCATGCCTGGAATGATGGATACCGTATTAAACTTAGGTATGACTCCCGATAGTGCTCAAGCTTTAGCAAAAAAAACCAACAATGAACGATTTGCTTGGGACAGTTACCGCCGCTTTATGCAAATGTTTGGTGATGTTGTTATGGGTGTTCCCCATGATGATTTTGAAGCTGCACTTCAAGCAGTAAAAACTGAGCGTAAAAGAGCACTCGATACCGATCTGACAACTGAAGACTTACTTGAGGTTATCGACCGTTATAGAAAAATCTACCACGACGTTGTTGGTGAAGATTTCCCTACCGATCCAATCGATCAATTATTTAAATCCATTAACGCAGTCTTTGATTCATGGAACAACGAACGAGCTATCAAATATCGTCAAATGAACGATATCAGAGGCTTAGTTGGAACCGCAGTAAATATCCAAGCCATGGTCTATGGAAACATGGGTGATACAAGTGGAACAGGAGTAGCATTTACCCGTGACCCATCCGATGGAGAGAATATCTTCTACGGAGAGTACTTGATGAATGCTCAAGGTGAAGACGTCGTTGCCGGTATTAGAACTCCCGAACCTATTGAAACTTTAAAATCTGTCAACGAAAAAGCATATAACCAACTACTTGAGATTAGAACTTTATTAGAGAAGCATTACAAAGATATGCAAGACATTGAGTTTACCATTCAAGAGGGAACTCTTTACATGCTTCAAACCCGTAATGGGAAACGGACAGTCTTTAGTTGGCTCAGAAGCCAAGTCGAAATGGTCGAAGAGGGCCTTATCGATAAAAAGACCGCTGTCTCTCGTGTCCCAGCTGGTGAGTTTAATAAACTCTTTGCTCCTGTATTAGACAATGAGCAAATCCATGCTAAAGGGATTAAAGAAGTTGCACGTGGATTAAACGCAAGCCCAGGTGGGGCAAGTGGACAAATCTATTTCTCAGCCGATAAAGCTGAAGAGATGGCTGCACTTGGACAAGATGTTATTCTTACCCGAATTGAGACCAGTCCTGAAGATATCGGAGGGATGGCAGTAGCAAAAGGTATCTTAACCACCCGTGGTGGAATGACAAGCCACGCAGCTGTTGTTGCTCGTGGAATGGGGTGTCCTTGTGTCTCAGGCGCAGGGGATCTTCAAATAGATTATGAAAGTGGAACACTTTCGGTGAATGGTCAAAGTGTCAAAGAGGGAGATTTTATCTCACTTGATGGGTTTACAGGCCAAGTATTCTTAGAGAAAATCGCCGTAAAAGAGTCTGAAATTGTTCAAGTGTTAAACGGACAAATGAAAGAAGAAGATTCACTGTTATTCCAAAACTATAACAAGTTTATGGGATATGTTGATGAAATTCGACAAATGGAAGTGCGAACCAATGCCGACACTCCCCATGATACAAAAATGGCAGTTGCTTTAGGAGCACAAGGAATTGGATTGTGTCGAACAGAACACATGTTCTTCGGTACTGAACGAATTCTGAGCATGAGAAAAATGATTCTTGCCAATAATAAAATTGAGCGAGAAAAAGCATTAGCTGAATTACTTCCCATGCAACGACAAGACTTCATTGAGATTTTTGAAGCTCTCAACGGTCTTCCTGCTACCGTGCGTCTTTTAGACCCACCACTACATGAGTTCTTACCCAATGACCATACAAGTCGCCATGAAATGGCTTTACAACTTGGAGTCACAGTTGAAGAGATTGCACAAAAGACATCACAACTTCATGAGTTTAACCCCATGCTTGGTTTCAGAGGATGTCGATTAGCAGTTGTCTATCCTGAGATTCTTCACATGCAAGTGAGAGCTATTATTGAAGCAGCTATTGAAGTGAAAGCTAAAGGAATTGAGGTACATCCTGAGATCATGATTCCATTGGTGAGTCACTACAAAGAGTTCGAATATACCAAAAAGCACGCTTTAGATACTATTGAAAAAGTATTTGAAGAGAAAAAGACCACTATTGAGTACAAAATTGGTACGATGATTGAAGTTCCCAGAGCTGCAATTACTGCCGATGAGATTGCTAAAAGTGCTGAGTTCTTTAGCTTTGGTACAAACGACCTTACCCAAATGGGATGTGGATTCTCCCGTGATGATGCAGCTATCTTCTTAGGCCCATATGTTGAAGACACCGATAAAGGTTTCTACGACTATGACCCCTTTGAAGTCATGGACTTCGATGGAGTTGGTAAAATGGTGAAAATGGCTGTCGATCTTGGTCGATCAACAAACCCAGATATCGCATTAGGGATTTGTGGAGAACACGGAGGAGACCCAAAAACAGTCGCTTTCTGTCAAGAAATTGGACTCGATTACGTCTCTTGTTCCCCATTTAGAGTTCCAGTTGCCCGCTTAGCAGCAGCTCAAGCTGTCATTAAGTAACAACGATTAACACAAAGATTATGAAAGAGAGCCGGTGTTGTATCCGGCTCTCTTTTAGGTTAACAAGAAAAAGGGAGATAATTCTCAATCCTTTAGCTCCTTAACTTGCAATAATCTCTTTGCTAAAGTCTTGAGCGTTAAATGCACTACGATCAAACTCTCCTAACGAGTTTGCTACCACCACACTTGTTGCTAAATCTCCAGCGACGTTAGTCATTGTTCTAAACATATCGACTAAAAAGTCTACGCCAGCAACTAAGCCAATAGCCTCAACAGGAAGACCAATAGTGGTTAAGGTAATCACCGTAAAAGCGGTGGCTCCCATAGGAACAGCAGCACTTCCTAATGATGCTAAAATAGAGACAACAATGATTAACACATATTGAGAAGCACTGAGGGGAATTCCGAATGCATTGGAGGCGAAAATAGCCACCATGGCAGGATAGATACCACCACAGGCGTTCATATTCATCACGGCTCCAAGAGGACCGACAAAGTTTGCTACTCTTGATCCCACTTTCAGTCGATCTATCATAGTGCTGACAGTCATCGTAATAGAGCCAACACTGGAGCGACTACTGAATGCTAACAGCAGGGCAGGACTCGATGCTTGATAAAATTTAATAGGACTAATTCGACCAAATAGTGAAACCATTGAACCGTATACTAATGCCATATGAATCAAACAAGCTAACACAACAGCAAAAATAAACAATCCAAGTTGGGCCAAAGCTCCTACACCAGTGCTACTGAGCCAATAGGCAGTTAAACCTAACACTCCATAGGGAGTTAAGCGTAACACCATTTTAGTTAGCTCCATCACAATAGCCAAAAAGCTCTCAAGTAGAGCAGCAAAAGGGGCCACAGCATCGGGCTTTTTCGTTTTTGCCATAATAGCAGCTATTCCGATAAACACCGAGAACGCTACTAATGGGACCATCTGCATTTCAGCTGCCGATTTAACTGGGTTTGATGGGATAAAAGCTCTGAATTGGGAAAAGACATTAGTAATGGTATTTGTTTGGCGCTCAGCCAACTCTCCAACTACCATCCCATGACCTAAATTAAATACGTTGGCAATGATAAGCCCTAGGATGCCAGCTAATGTTGCGGTTATTAAGAAAATAACAATTGTTCGACTTCCCATCTTCTTTAACTCATTGGTATCACTGAGGTTTAACAACCCTGCAATAATACTAGTTGGGACAAGTGGGATAATAATCATTCTCAACAGATCAACATAACCATTTCCTACAAGTGAAATCCAGGTACGCACTTGAGATGAGAGTTCTCCCGAAGTAAAATTAAATAAGGCTAAGCCATACAAGGCGCCAATGATTAAGGCTATAAAAACACGAAGAGAAAACGACAGGTGCCACACTCTTCTAAGAAGAACTAAACCAACGAGGAGAACAGCGAAAATCGCTAACCATATAATAAGGTTCATACTACCTCCTTCCTATAGTATATAAAACCGATAGGATATATAGTAATTTAATGAGAGTTTGCCCAATAGGCAAATATATCTTCCGTTATTACTTACAGATGTCTTTTACAGAAGGGGATGGGATGGTCAAAAAAAGAGTCTTACTTGCGTGTGTGTTTATCAGTATACATCTTTTAGCGTGGTCAAATAGCTTTCAGAAAATCTATACTCACAGTTCTGATATCTATAAAACAATTCAACATTTGTATATTTCAAGTGGCAAAGCACTTCCTTCTTCTTCTGCCCCTTTTAGCGGTGAAGAGTTGTTGATGATGGTACAAAAGATTAATCACTTTTCTTTACACCAACATGAGCAACAACTCTTTAAAGAAGTTGTCTCATTCTTACAAAAAGAGGAAAAGGTCGTCTCTTTTTCCTTAGAGACCTCCTTCGAGACCTACATTCATAGTGATACAACACACTTTGTAGATAAAAACGATTGGATAAGAGGGGCAAATCAACGCCTTGCTCCTTTGAAACTCATCTTAGAGACTTCTATCGGAGAAAGTTTATAT
>JBBAFS010000043.1:0-13950 GCA_041655255.1 Sphaerochaetaceae bacterium | reverse complement strand
CGTACTTGTTGTGACAAGATCTGTCCAACGACGTTTCACCTCTACAACTTGACTTGTGAGTCGAGTATCTCGAGCCCGTGCTGCTTCTAAAAGAGCTCTAAACTCAAACTCTGTTTGTGTTATGGGAGAAATAATGAAGATAAGAGAGTCATCTTTACTCTGCTCTCTTATTGCCAACAGTCGCTCAACCCCTTGAGGGGCAATAATCATCGACCCATCGATTGCATGTACTTGAATCTTTTTCACAACTCATCTCCGCATATTAAAAAAGAGCCCAGCGGGCTCTT
This sequence comes from Sphaerochaetaceae bacterium, assembly GCA_041655255.1. Lineage (GTDB taxonomy): Bacteria > Spirochaetota > Spirochaetia > Sphaerochaetales > Sphaerochaetaceae > JBBAFS01. The sequence goes on along the minus strand of JBBAFS010000043.1, from coordinate 13,663 downwards.
TTCTGGTTGTACCAGTGTTATGGTGATACTACACCACTTTTTGAACCCGGCCACTACGTAAACAACGTGTGCATACTTTTACTGTTCGAGTAGTACCTTTATCTTGAGTTTTTACACTGATAATATTGGGCATGAAAGTCCGTTTCTTGGTTACACCAATATGTTGACCGACTCCACCTTTCTTTTTTGCTTGTCCTTTGCGGGGAACGATGTTTCCGCTCACAGTCCCTTTTCCACAAATTTCACATCTGCGTGCCATCTCTATATCCACCTTATCATTAGCATTCAAATCAGGAGGGCCCTTAAGCCCATAACGTGATGAAAGATACCAAAATTACAAAGATGTGTAAATACCTCAGGGGGTAAACTCCTTGTTATATCGACTCTTGCCTTTTTTATCCCCCTTTTTTAGGATAGAGGAGATGAAAGAGTACCACTCTCACCTCTTAGCTTTAAGCCTCTCTGTTTCAGCAACTGCTCAGATTCGATCTATTCAAAGATCACTTTTTAAAACAAGTGAAGATATAAGAGCTTTAGCTGTTACTCCACTGATTCCCCTTTTGTGGAGTAAAGAAATTCCCTCTCTTCCCACATTTCCTCTCATGGTGAGTCCTGTCACATTTGATACACTTTCCTGTGAATCAAACCACCTCTATCTTGTATCACAAGATGCAAGGTGGCTCTCATTGTGTGAGATGATAACTCATAACATTCAAATCCAAAAAGAGAGTGATGCACTATTTCCACACTCATGTGGTATCTACTTGGGAACTAGTTCATCTTCTTCTCTCTCTTTTGAGTGTGCAAATGATGATTGGAGAGTAGTGTTACTTGAATTGTATTGGCACGTAGAGGGTGAGAAAGTTGTCCACATTCGCTCTAAAGAATTGGCCAATAAGCACCTTCTCTAATTGACACTCTCTATGTAAGGGTTCATCATCTTCGCTATTGGAGTAACTCCGTATGAACAAAAAAATCTTTTCTATTTTTACTGATGATCATCGTGTGCTTCGTTTCCTTTCAGTCATTATCCTTACGGGCCTTGCATACGGCTTATATAAAGGGGTTCAAGATAACTACCTCGCACAACTAGTCCACATTAATGAATTTGAGCGAGGGATTGTTGAGTTCTTTCGTGAACTCCCTGGTCTTTTGCTCATTTTCATCTTAGCTACGTTATATCGCTTTAGTGAGACAAAAGTATTTAAGTTAGGTTCAGCTATTATGTTAGTGGGGACAGTGGGGTTGTTTATTGCAGGGACAGGTAAGTTCATCGTCGTATTATTGATGGTAATCTACTCACTAGGAGAACACCTGATTCTTCCACTTAAAAACTCAATGAGCCTTCATATGGCCCAACAAGGTAAAGGCGGAGCAGCACTGGGCTTTACCAGTGCCATGAATAACTTAGGTAATATTATTGGCTATGTATTAGTCTCCCTCTTATTTGTCATTTTTGCTAAATATGGGTGGGGTAATACAGATATCAGAAGTTTTAAAGCCATCTTCTTTGTCGCTTCACTATTAATGTTATTAGCTACACTGATTGCCTTTGCAATGAAAGACCATGGGAAGACGGTAAAGCGTCAACGCCTCTACTTAGATAAAAAGTATGGAAAGTATTATGGTTTAGAAGTCTTTTATGGTGCTCGTAAGCAAGTCTTTATTACCTTTGCCCCATATGTGTTAATTCTCTATTACGGTGCTGATGCTACAGTGATTTCACTCCTACTAGCCATGTGTGCAATCTTTGGAATGCTCTTTAGCCCTCTCATTGGAAAAATCATCGACCGCCTTGGGTATAAAATAGTAATGGTCACTGACACATTACTGCTTATGGTGGTCTGTTTTTTTTACGGCTTTAGTCACCACTTATTTAGTCACAATGTCGCTTTTATTGTAGTGTGTATCAACTTTGTATTAGATTCAGTGATCTCCTTAGCGAGTATGGCCTCAGCTGTCTATGTCCAAGATATTGCCTCAAACCATGAAGAACTTACCTCTACTCTTACAGCAGGAGTGTCGGTGAATCACCTCATCAGTGTGATTATCGCTCTTCTTGGTGGATATATTTGGAAAGTAACTGGTATTGAAGTCCTCTTTAGCTTATCGGCACTGTTAGGCTTAGTGAACACCTTGTTTGCCGCTTCGATTAAGGTTCCTCATACAGACGTACAAACTCAATAAACTGAGTTTCACTGAGGGGACGACTAAATAAAAACCCTTGAGCAAATTCGATACCACTTTGTTGAATGACCTCAAGGTGTCTCTCATGTTCGATCCCTTCGGCAATCACTCTTTTGTCTAAGCTTTTAAGTAAGTAGGCTATATGGCGAAGTAGCTGGTAATCATGATACTCATTATTTACAACACTGCGATCAATTTTCACCCCTAAAAATGGCATCTCAACAAGTGCCTGTAAATTCGCATACCCCGTTCCGAAATCGTCAAGAAGGATATGAATTCCTCTCTCTTTGAGATATGCAAAGACTAAAGAGATCTGATCACTTTTCTCACTAATCGCTGTTTCAGTAAATTCAAAAGCGATACGAGTAAGATCAATCTCATACTCTTCTAAGTGCGATACGAATTTTTTAATTTGATTAAGAGACGAGAAGTCTTCTGCTGAAATATTAAGTGAGACATACAATAACATCTTAGTGGCATGCTGTTGCATAAAAGAGCCCACTTTATGAGTTAGAATTTCAGTTAAAGGACCAATAAGACCACTTTTTTCTGCTTCTGGGATAAATTCAGCAGGACTAATGAGACCTAACTCAGGGTCAACTAATCTCATAAGAGCTTCCGCTCCTATGATCTTTCTAGAAAGAGAGTCAAACACAGGTTGGTAATGAACCACAACTCGAGAGTGATCAATAAGGGCTTTACGTATAGTCGAAAGGACATCTAAGCGTCTTGCTCTAATCTCTTTGAGTTTTTTGTTAAAGATAATGACCATATGACGACGACGAGTTTTTAATTCAGTAATTGTAAAATCTATGTGGCTTAAGAGTTCTTGCTGAGAAATCGGAGATGCGGTATTTACAATGGCGATATAAAAGTGACATGTGAGATGATTTGTGTGATAATCCCACCCCGTCTCTCCTATCGCGTTAATCTGACGAACAATGCGTACAATCTCACGTTGTTTTAATGGATCAAAGAGAAGGGCAAAGCGACCCGATCCAAGATTAAAAATCTTTCTTACATGATCTACTGTCCTCAGTGAGTGAGCTAACTCACGAAGTAACATATCCCCTGCTGCACGGGAGTACCTGGTGTTAATAAGGGTAAAGTGCTCCACATCGATAACCACAATCGTTGCATGTTGTTGATTGTGTTCAATGTTCGCTAATTTATCACTAAAAGCGAGACTGCTTCCTGCTTCGGTAAGGGCATCAACTCCCATACTTTCACGTCTAGCGTACAAAAAATTGTAAATCAGCATAAATAAGATGCCTATGTGGAGAAGACTCTCTTCATTAAATAAGAGAAGAGCGATTAATCCACTACTTAATGTAAGATAGATAATTAAAAAGTGGGCTTGCTGATAAGAGGGAAACGATCGACGGTTGTGATACGACACAGCAGCGCTGAGTGCTAAAAACACCAATGACAATATTGAAGAGAGGGTGTAACTACACCCAATAGCGCACACAACACATTCTGCTGTTGAATTCATCAGTGGATACACTGTGTTAGCTATTCCTGTTGCTAAAAATAAGAGAAGGAGAATGAGTTGGCTTTGAGTAATCCCTTTTTGTATGCGGGGATCAATATATGCCTTACTTAGAAAGTGGGTCCACACAAATGTGAGAATAAGAATCGAAAAAGGGTGAAGCATATGGAGGATTCGAAATAATATAACATGATCTAAGGTGGGAACAATCCCCATCAAGTGCATCATGAGTGTGACGGCGGCATAGAAAAAAGCTACAAGATACAAATGCGTTGCTACTTTTGATCGTTTAAAAAAGAGATAGAGTAATACGGAGAAAAACAAGATATCTACAAAGATGTAATTCATACGTGCTCCAAATACATACTCCCACAAAGGTAGGCTCAACATACTCTTTACTCGCTCTTTCATCAAGAATGTTTGACAACTACGAGTGTAGTACTTTAGTGTAGTAGATAACAAAAAGGAAGTTACGTATGGAACATTCTCGTAAGAGCGGTGAGACTAAAACGCTCATCAAGCTCTTTTTAGCCCCAGTTATTTGGGGAGGGGCACTGAGTGCTGGTCGGATTGTCTCGGCAGAACTGCCGGCATTTACCACAAGTTTTATCCGCTTTTTATTAGCAAGCGCTTTTATGGTTCCCATTTTAGCCATTAAGAATAAAGGACTCCCAAAAGTCTCTAAAAAAGGGTGGATTTGGGTCTTTCTTCTCAGTCTTACAGGGGTCGTGATCTTTAACGTTACCCTCTTTACCGCCTTAGAGACAATCACCGCTGTTCGTAGTTCAGTTATGCTTGCCTTCACTCCAGCGGTAGTGACGCTTATTGCGTGGATTCTCTTTAAAGAGAAACTCAACCTTCCGATGATCGTTGGTGTAATTATGGCCATTATTGGGGCGGTACTCACTATTACGGATGGAAATTTCAAACATTTAATTCAGTCGGGAATCGCAGTAGGAGATTGGTATATGCTCGCAGCTGTATTAGCTTGGGCTGTCTATAGTATCATCATCCGCTACGCAGTGCTCTTTTTAAAACCTCTTGAATTATTAACATATGGCTCAGTGATGGGTGTCATCTTATTACTCCCATTTACCATTGCTGAAGGCTCATTATCTCTTATCCCCTCTTTATCGCCAGCGGCAATAGGGAGTCTTGTCTATCTGAGTGTTGGAGCTGCTGGGATTGCCTATTTATGGTATTACGAAGGAATTGCAGTGGTTGGAAGCACAAAAGCGTCAGTTTTTTTAAACATGGAACCAATTGCTGCTATCTTTTTAGGCATCTTCTTATTGGGAGAGAAACTCAGTGTCCCAGTAGCCATCGGAGCATTGTTAGTTATCGGTGGTTTATTTGTGACAAACTATACAAAGAAGAAGTGAGTTAAAACTCGCTTTCAACTTCGAATGTGAGTAGCTCATCGGTTACGGGGTGATGAAAACTCAAACGTGATGCATGTAAAGCCATCCTCTTTTCATCACCCGCCTCTCCATAGAGTCGATCACCCACAATAGGAGTTCCTAGGCCTCTAGGATCTGAGGTGTGAAGACGAAGCTGATGTGTCCTTCCTTCTATAGGGCGAAGAAGTAACCGAGTGACATGTCTTGCCCCTCTTCGTTCAACACGAACTTTTTCCCACTTTGTAGTTCCCCACTTTCCTAACACTGGATCGTATATTTGACGAGGTTTATTCTCTGGGTCATATCTAAAAGCTAAGGTAATCTCTCCACGCTCTTGTGTGATAATCCCTTCGACTAAAGCGACATACTCTTTTTCAACTCGACGAGAACTAAATTGTATTGAGAGATTACGATGAGCCTCTGAGCTAAAACAGAGGACCATAAGACCACTGGTATCCATATCGAGGCGGTGAACAGCAGGTTGGTCAATGGAGAATCTAAAAAGGCGCTTCACTCGGTAGGAGATTGAATCTTGTTTATCCTCCCCTCTTCCTGGGACAGCTAACAATCTGGGTGGTTTATTCACCACTACAATAGAGTCATCCAAATACAGTATCTCAAGACCAAGCATTGTGGTAATGAGATCTTTACAACGGCGGTCACACGGAGGGTAAAACTCTTTGTGGTTGTGACAAGAAGAATGGCCATAATAAAACTCAGCTAAACTGACGGGGTGCAACTTTCGTTTGAATGCTTCATTAAAGAGTTTAATGGCACAACAATCTCCCGTTCCTGAAGGGACACTGAGGGTGTTAAAGATATCTTTAAGTGAATAAATTTTTTGATCAATACTGTGAAATTCATACAGTGAGTGAAGTTCTCTTTGAAGTGTTTGAGACAACACTTTTCTTTTTGAGAGAGCCTCTCCTTGTTCTTTTTCAAGGTGGTGGATCTCTTTCTCATACTCCATAAAAGTGAGTTTACTTTCGTCCCAAAGGCGGTTAAATTCATCTTCATCAAAAGCAGGACCCACATACCCTTCCACACTCCATCTTTTTTGAAATTGGCCACTGAAGGCGTATAACACTATTTCATTTTTCTGATCATCTTCACACACTAACACACCAAACATCTGCCCTTTTTCATCTTCAAAAAGGTGATCAAGGGAGAGTTCTTTGTTTGTGTGATAATCGAGAGCTCTGTGCTGATCAAACTGCTGTTGCATCTCAAGGGCATACTGCTGAGCTTTGTGTATTGGAAGTGGATTCACCATAAAAGAGAGTGTAACAATTTGATTCTATGATAACAACTACATCCCTATAAGATATTGCTCTAGCAGTTGGTATAACTCCTCTTTAGAAAAATGAGAGATATCATCTAGCGGAGGGAATAAGTCGATTCTCCACTCATCGTACAGAGGATTCCACTTTTGGGTATAACTATTGCCTTCAATATCGACAAAGATGAAATAAAGATCTTCATCACCATAAAGAGCCTCATAGAGATAATCGACCTCAAATGGGTAAAGAGTAAGAGTCTCTTGTGAGTAGAAGATGTAATAATCAAGCAAGTCTTCACCCGTATCGCCGTTTACATACATCTCTTTGGTCACCAAATAAAGATACCAGATATCTAAACCACTAGTGTTTGTAATCTCAATACTCGCATATTCGTCACCATACAAATCATCGAAGAAAAATGTCACAAATTGACCATCTGTAGATGGGTTATACGGGGTGTAGACGTAATCGCCATCGCTATCGACAAGGTAAATTGCTAACTCTCGTGGTGGATTAAAGAGATCGGGAAATGCCTCTGTATCGATGATAAGAGCTGAACCAGAGTAAAACGTACTTCCTTGTAGCATCTCTTGTTCATACAGGGCGTTATCGGTGATATACAATTCAGTGAAAGGGAAGAAAGTCTCGTTGGCAATGACGAGCTCTTTTTCAGAGGGAACATAATCAGAAGCATAGTCATAATACTGATCATAATCATCTAAGCTCAGGATGATATTCCACCCATCTCTTTGTGGATCAAATAACTTGTAATACGAATCTCCTGAATCATCGATTGCATTTAGGATAAATAGCGTACTATCTTTTTTGCGTAGTTCTTTGTTAAGAAGAGGAACATTCTCTAATGTAATTTCTCTAAAAGAATCGTGTACTAGAGGGTCACCTTCAAGAAGATTATGAAAGGTTTTCTCTTTCATTGCCATATCGTAACTAAAAAGATCGATGTGAGTAAGTGTAAACCCCGTCCTATTTTCAATAACTATAGTTGGACCATAAGAAACTGCCGGTTTTGAAGTGATTCTCCTCAGTGGTTCAACAAACCGCACTGCTGGTTCAAGAGCAAAAAGATTCACAACTAGGATGAACACAACAAAAAACAATATTCCTCTTTTTTTCATGTGTCTCCTCCTTCACTGAGTGAACTATGAACGTAATATCGTGCTAAATACCTTCTAAGACAAGTATGAAAATATAATTATGTTTGCATATGTTATTTTTATGAGTATCTTGGTTCTACGGAGGATCGTATGAGAAAGATATATTTCATGTTGATTCTTTTTGTTGTGAGTACTACTTCCCTTTTTTCTTTGTCGTGGGTCTCACTTGGAGGAGAGTATCAACACGCTGGATTTTCAAAAACGATTGGATATGATCTATCGGTAAGAACTCTCGATTCTGCAGGGTTTAATGCAACAATGTTTGACTACTCCCGTAGTGAAGCTCTTGGTTATATCACCCGTTTCTCCTTCTTATTCCCCTACAAACAGAGTTTTAATGATGTAGAAGCTGATTTTTCTTCTCCCCGTTTTAAAGGAAATTTCTCTTTAATGTTTGCCCCTGCTTTTTATATCCCACTGGGATCATTAGGTCTAGCCTACTTCGGTGTTGGAAGTAATACGACCTTTATCACATTACAACACGGTAGTGAAGCTCGTGAGGAGTACCTCATTGGCGTAGTTGCTGAATTAGGTATTATGACAGCATTTACCCCTTATGGGTTTTTACACCTCGGAGCTATTGGTGATTACTCTTTTGCCTTGTATGTGAGTAGCACTAATTACTACGGCTGGAAAAATGACGATGTATACGGAGGCTTTAGCATTCGCCCCTATATCGGTTGGGGGATATGGGTCGATTAACTTTTACCTTATTTAATAGTAATGATTCTCATTTCTATTTACAAAGAGTTAACTCTATGAAACAATCATATCTATATGGAGAATATCTATGGCAAATTCAAAACATGATGGACGTGACTCCACTCCTAAAAAGCCACTTACTTCAACAAGTGGGCGTCCAGTAGCTCACAATGAGAATATAGCAACAGCTGGTAGGCGTGGTGGAGTCTTAATGCAAGACACTTGGTACTTAGAAAAAATGGCTCACTTTGATCGTGAAGTCATCCCCGAAAGACGAATGCACGCTAAAGGTTCAGGTGCATTTGGAACATTTACTGTCACACACGACATTAGTAAATGGTCAAAAGCATCTCTCTTTAGTGAAATCGGAAAACAAACTGAGATGTTTGTGAGATTCTCTACTGTAGCAGGTGAACGTGGAGCAGCTGATGCAGAACGTGACATTCGCGGTTTTGCAATGAAGTTTTATACCGATGAAGGAAACTGGGACTTAGCAGGAAATAATACTCCTGTGTTCTTCTTCCGTGATCCTATGTTATTTCCTGATCTCAACCACGCCGTAAAACGTGATCCTCGCACTAACATGCGAAGTAACCAAAACTATTGGGATTTTTGGAGTATGCTCCCTGAAGCTCTTCACCAAGTAACTATCGTCATGAGTGACCGCGGTATTCCTGCAGGGTATCGTTTCATGAACGGATATGGCTCGCACGCTTTTAGTCTTATTAATGCGAACAATGAGCGAGTGTGGACCAAATTTATCTTTAAAACAGAACAAGGTCATAAACACTTTACCGACCAAGAAGCTCAAGAAGTAGTTGCAAAAGATCGTGAGTCGAGTCAGCGTGACTTATACGAAGCAATTGAGAAAGGGGAATTCCCCCGCTGGAAGATGTATGTTCAAATCATGACTGAAGAGCAAGCTCTGAAACATGAGAATAACCCCTTTGATTTAACAAAGGTGTGGTACCACAAAGATTATCCTCTTCATGAAGTGGGATACTTTGAGTTGAACCGCAACCCTGAAAACTACTTCCAAGATGTTGAACAAGCTGCATTTAACCCAGCAAACACTGTTCCTGGCATTGGGCTCTCTCCCGATAGAATGTTACAAGGACGACTTTTTAGCTACGGTGATGCTCAACGTTATCGCCTTGGTGTGAACCACTACCAAATTCCAGTAAACCGCAGCAAAGTTGAAACAAACCACTTCCACCGAGATGGGGCAATGAGAGTCGATGGAAACTTCGGTAGTACTGTCCACTACAACCCTAACTCATACAATCAATGGAGAGATCAAAATGAACTCACCGAGCCCCCATACGATGGCTTAGGTGCTCATGACAACTGGGATTATCGTGAAGATGATTCTAACTACTACGAACAACCAGGTAAGCTCTTTAACATCTTAAGTGCTGAAGAGAAACAACGCTTGTGTGAAAACACCGCTCGAGATATGAACGGAGTCACTGAACTAGTGAAAAAACGTCATATTCGTCACTGTTATTTAGCAGATCCTGCTTACGGTGAAGGTGTTGCAACAGCTCTTGGTATTGATATCAAAGATGTCGATATGAATGACACCTACGGTGCTCGTGCATAACAAAAAAGATGTACTTACACGACAGGCGATTGAGTTTCCAATCGCCTGTTTTTTATTTTGATTAGAATGTATTGGATAGCACGCCAAAGAGGACTCGAACCTCTGACCCACAGCTTAGAAGGCTGTTGCTCTATCCAACTGAGCTATTGGCGCAAAAATAAGGAGTCGGGGCGAGAGGACTCGAACCTCCGATTTCTTGCTCCCAAAGCAAGCGCCTTAGCCACTAGGCAACGCCCCGAACGTTTGCGAGTATATGGCAAATCCGCCATGAACGTCAAGTGATAGGTGTTGGCAAAGTACATACAGAGTAAACCAGAAATGAATTATTCCCCATGTTCTTCAAATGATGTATTCTCCTAAGAGATTTAGTATAGTAGTGTATAGAACATAGAAAGGAAGGAAAGGAAGAGGAAGCCCTTTGTCTTTAGTGTAGTTCAAAGAGCCTCACCTCACTTAAAGAAAAGTTAAAATCAGGTTTTTCGCTCCTATTACAGAAACTGCAATCTACTTTATGAAGAAGTAATTCTCCCCCTCTTTATAAGAAGAGGAGAACTGAACCAGCAACTGCTCCAAAGGTGCCAACCAAAGCTCCTTTAGAGGCCCTTCGTTTGAAAAAGAGTCGTTCAAGAGGAAGCAACAGCACAGGTGTCATTTGGTTAAAAGTGGTAACGATTCCTACTGGAGCCAAAGTGAAAGCCTTGAGATTGATTACAATTCCCAATACCGGCCCTACCAAAGCGGCCAAGAAAATGAGACGCACATACTTAAAACCCTCTTTCCCTTTTAAACGGGAAAAATCACTCCTAAAAGTCCCTCTCCACATTGTATAGATAACAATGGCAGCCAAGCCAAAGAGAAGGCGGATAGTGTTGGCTTCGACAGGGCTCACATCCTGCTTTAAAGCTACATCAACAAGCACATAAGCCGTAGCTTGGGCAATTGCGCCTATAAAGGCATAGAGCACCCCTTTTCCAAACTGATGTGATGTAACCTTAGATCCATTGGTGTGGTCACTATAAATCACTAGGGCTACAGAGGATAAGGTTATGAACATCCCCACCAGCTGCAAAGCCGAAAGCCCCTTATGTAGAAAAAGATAGGCCATGGTTGTACTTAGCAGAGGGCTGGTGGTAAGGATAACCATCGTCTCTCTGGCCCCTAAAATGACATAAGAACTCATTGCCAATGAATCGGCAACAAAAAAGCCCAACACTCCCGAAAGCCCTATCACTAATATCAACGGCAGAGGGATGTTCTGAGGAAAAAGAGATCCCTCGGTAAAGAGTTGGAAGAGCAACATTAGAGGTAAGGCAAGCCATAAGCGCATATGGGAAGAAGTCCTACTGCTGATACGTGAGCCCACATATTCAAAAATAAGGGCATTTTGGGCCCAGCAGAGGGCAACAAAAAGTCCCATAAGTTGTCCTATTATCATATTCATCTTAATAGGGATAGTGCTCTTGATTTGTCATTTAATCAAGCGAGTCTGACTCACATTCAGCTTACCCTTGTAAGAGAGAAAACCATACACCTAGAACCATAAAGTTGAGTATAAAAGACTCATATCTTTCACATAAAAAGTACTCTCTATAATCAGCATGTGGTGAAACATAAGATATACAGCAGGTGGATAATCATCAGATCAATCGTATCACCCATAACGTAAAGAGGTGTTGACAATTATCACAGCAGTGAGCACTCTAAGGTTCATGGCACTTACAAAAAGGCAACGAGCCGAACAAAGTTATGAAATCTTAGATCGCCTCAGTCCCAAAAGGATTTCATTTTTAGATGCGACAAATCCGTTTGAACTCTTAGTGAGTGTTATTATGTCGGCTCAGACAACTGACGCTCAGGTAAATGTGGTAACCAAAGAACTCTTTAGGCGCTATGTCGATGTCTACTCTTTAGCTCAAGCAGATATCAGCGACGTTGCTTCAATTATTCGCAGTACCGGCTATTACAACTCAAAAGCAAAGAACATCGTACAAACAGCACAAATTATTGTTCAACAGTTTGGGGGAGAAGTACCTCTTACCATGGATGAGTTACTTCAACTTCGTGGTGTGGGGAGAAAAACTGCAAATGTCATTTTAGGTCAGATTGCCAATGTCCCAGCCATTATTGTTGATACCCACTTTAGGCGTGTGGTTCAAAGAATTGGTTTAACCAAAAAAGAAGATCCTTATGAGATAGAAAAAGAGGTAGCAGAGCTCTTAATACAAGAGCACCACTACCGCTATTCAATGATCATTAACAACCACGGCCGAGAGTATTGTTATGCTCGTAAGCCAAGGTGTTTTGAGTGTCCGATTGCCAAGGTATGTGAAAGTTTTCCTATCCTCTCTTAATGACCACACTCATTGTGTCCAGTCACTAATGTACCTTGTAAATAGTCTTCAATAATTTGATCAACAGCTACCGATGGAGCACCAACAATGACATCAACACCGGCCTCTTTGAAGAGGTTTTGAGCACTCATGCCCATCCCTCCACTAATAATCAGATCAACTCCTTGTTGAGCTAAAAAGCGTGGGAGTACTCCTGGTTCATGTTTAGGAGCAGGGACTTCCAATTTTTTGATTAACTTCTTTTGCTCACAATCGACTTCAGCAATCACAAATGATGAACAATGTCCAAAATGGAGATTTAACACTCCGTTAGCAACTGGAATAGCAATTTTCATAGTATCTCCTTATTTCTCTATTTTTTTCACCATATCACGGTAAATCTCAGCACTTGGGCTATCAGTAAAGCGGGAAACATAAGGAACCCCAGCATCACCAGCCAAGCCAAATGAGGCATCAATAGGGATTGAGGCCAATAAGGGGATGTTATACTCCTCAGCTAAAGAAGAGCCTCCCCCAGTTCTAAAGATATCTGTTTTCGTGTGACATGAAGGACAGATAAACCCACTCATGTTCTCAACAATACCTACTAAGTCCATCCCCATCTGTTTACAAAAGTTAATAGAACGGGCGACATCGACCGAGGAGACTTGTTGAGGGGTCGTTACTAAAATAGCTTCAGCTTTATGATCGAGCTTTTGAACAACCGAAAGTGGTTCATCTCCAGTTCCTGGAGGAGCGTCGATAATAAGATAATCGAGTGGTCCCCAAGCAACTTGGTTCAAAAATTGATCAATGAGTGAATGTTTTAAAGGCCCACGCCACACAACTGGATCATCTTTGTTGTCTAATAAAAAGCCAACGCTCATCACCTCTAGTTGATATAAATCTCCTAAGATGATTGGTTGAATTCCATCGGCAGCTTGCATCACCGTCACGTTGGTAATATTGAGCATGGTGGGAATCGAAGGTCCATGAATATCGACATCGACTAAGCCTACTCGCTTGCCCTCTTTTGCTAAACTGATAGCTAAGTTTACAGCAACTGTACTTTTACCTACTCCCCCTTTTCCACTCATCACCATCAGTGTGCGCCTTCCCTTCTTCTTATTAGGAATGACATCTTCGGAGACTTGTTCAATACGAGGAGCCTTTGTTATTGAGGCAACTTCCAGCCGACCAATAGCAACTTCCATCACCTGCTTAAGATGATCTGAACACGCCTGATCGGTAGTGAGGAAAGTGAGATCTTTTTTAGAGTGAAGATCTTTGAGTTCATCAATCTTTTTACCAATCACATAGGAAGCTAACAAAGAAGCACTTTGTTGACTCTTATCATCCCCATCTGATAGGTACGAAGAGTCTGTTACCACTTTATCTTTTCCTTTTAACCAGAAATCGACTGTATCACCGCATGCACCGATTAATCGTGCATGTGCATCTGCATCCCTGAGCGGGCCAAAGTTGCGTAAAACT